>JAKEHX010000435.1 GCA_022614795.1 Planctomycetaceae bacterium
AATGCAGGATGTGAGCGACCGACGTGAATTGACACTGACCCGAAGCGTAAGCGAGGCCATTCCTCGCTTACGCATCGGGTTGGTATGGATACCAATTCAGGCCGGTCGGTCCACTAGATGCCTGCGCTCCGTATTTTCCTGTCTCCCATTTTCCTGTGAATGCCCAATGGGCCGCCAGCACGCCTATTTCTCCACCTTCTTCATCTGTAACTTGTCAAACGCCGCCGTTCCGGTCGCACCAAACAGGCCGATCCGGAAAATCCCCTCGCGGGCCGTCGGCGGAATGCGAAACGTCTTTTTCTCCACGTGCCACTCGGCCGTGCCGTGCAGCGGGCCGAGGAACATCGTCCCCAGCTCGCGCCGCTGCTCGTCGTAAAGTGTCATCGCAATCCCGCACGCCTCGTCGGCACTGGCCGGCACGACGTCGTCGAGCTTCACCGAGCCGCTAACTTCGATCTCGCTCACCTTCCGACCATCGACGGCAAAGCCCTGGAGCAGGTGCGCGCTCAGTCCCGGCTCGGAATTGGTGAACACCACGTGATGCCCGCCGTCCGGCGATTTCGGATCGTCCTGCCACTTCACCTGCCGCTCGTAATACCAGCCGGGCTGGCCCCCTTCTTTGAACGCCGGCTCCTCAAAGCTGCCGTTGACGAGCCTGGGGTTGGCCGGATCGGGCTTCACCTGCCGGGCCTGCTCAGCCTTGCCGGTCATCGGCACAAACAGCGTCGGCAGCAGGGCCTCCGATTCGAGCTTCCCGTCCTTCTTGCGAAACAGATACAGCGTCTGCGAATACCGCTCGCCCACCGGCACCACCATCAGCCCGCCGTCGGCCAGCTGATCCGCCAGCGGCTGCGGCACCTTCTCCGGCGAGCAGGTCACGATGATCTTGTCGAACGGAGCGTGCTCGGGCCAACCCAAATAGCCGTCGCCGACCTTCACGTGCACGTTGTCGTAACCCAGCCGCTTCAGCGTGCGGGCCGCCGACTTGCCCAGCGAATCGACAATCTCGATCGTATAAACCTCTTTCACCAACGGGCTGAGCACGGCCGCCTGATAGCCGCTCCCCGTGCCGATCTCCAGCACGCGCTCGTCCGGCTTGGGGTCGAGGGCCTGCGTCATCTGCGACACGATGAGGGGCGAGCTAATCGTCTGCTGGTCGCCGATCGGCAGGGCCATGTCGAGATAGGCCTGCTTCCGCAAACTGAAGGCCACAAACTCATGCCGCGGCGTATCGCGCATCGCCTGCACGACGCGCTTGTTGGTCACGCCCGATGGCACCAACACCTTATCCACCAGCTCATGCCGCGCCCGTTCCAGCTCCAGCCGCGTTTGTGCCGCCGCGCTCTGCCAGGGACTGTGGGGAAGGCTTCCCGCCTGCCAGACGCACGCCGCGACCGCCGCCCAGGCGCACGATCGGGCCAACCATGATTTCCCAGACATGACTGCACCTATTCCCGCCTGCCCCTGGCCAATGACTACAGCCCCTGTTATGGCAACTTCCCCGCATTGGTTTGCCGCGGCGATCGCGTTACTACCCTTTTAGCCGCTCGCAAATTTCAACTTTCTCAACCGCTAATAAACCGCTGGCCTCCCTTTGGTGCAAGGACTTACGCCGATTCCAAAGTTTAATTCTCGGATTAGTTTCACTAGTGGTACTAGAGTTAGCCCCCTCGTTTGGTGTTCGGGAGTTAGCAGCGTCGGTGACGCCCTAGAGGATAGACCGACGTGAATTGACAGTAACCCGAAGCGTCAGCGAGGCCGATTCCTCGCTGACGCTTCGGGTTAGTCACTTCAGCCGGGTTGGTCCACTTGAGCAGCTCCCGCCCGCCGGGGCAAAACCCGAACATCGCTTGCTGGCACTCCAAGTGCGCAAAGCGTCCACTCATAATTATACACGTGTCCACGTCAGGCGTCCAGCGCTTGCCGAAAAGATTTCTGCACAAAAGTGATGACCGCGAAAAGGGGGATGCTACCGCTTGCCTACCAGTGAGGCGGACTTGCGTAACGGTTGGGCTTAACAAACCTTTCGAGATCTTCCAGCAATCGCTCCGCTTCCTCCCTTTGCCGTTCACGCTCGCGGTACTTGGCATACTCCGACCAGCCCAGCCCAGCGACAGCACCAGAGGCAAGATGGCCAGCACGATCAGCAGCGTTCGGAGGCGGAGGCGCATGAATTATTGAATCAAGGAAAGTCGCGGAGCCAAATCCAGCACGCAACACCAGAGGCAACCCCGAATGCTGCAATCAGAACCACCGCAAACCATTCGAGGGGCGACGCGCCATTCCGCTGTTGCGGGCTCGGTGGCGCTCCGTAGGGATTCGGGTCCATGCCCCTGATTGTAGCCGCGTGGAGAAGTTGCGTGCAAACAGACTGTTACGCAAGTCGCAGCGCAGCGCATGCAATCGTCGCCGAGCGACGGACTTGCCACTCATTTCTTTGGCGGACACTCTTGCCTCGCCCGGGCGCGGGTCCGCTTTCGGCTCAGGCGCGCTGGCAGGAACACATTACGAAGAGGGTTGTGCACGGGGAGGATCGAACCCAACGGCCGATTTGAGCGGCTCACGTCGTAAAGCCCCGAGCAAAGCCGGGAGACACTTACTACCATCCTCAGCAATGACTCCAGAACTGTACACGCGCTATGGTATCAAACAAGTACGCGGGATAGGTTGAATTAATAATCCAGGGTGCCCAATCTCCAATGGTTGGACTCCAAAACGCACCTGATGACCATAATACATGGCCGTTATCTTGTTTAAAATCGAAATGAAGAATACCCCAAGAGTCGTCGTTTTCACTTGACCTTAAATTACCAGAAAACGTGAACCATCCATCTGGACGGATTTCCAACATAGGAGCTTCTAACGCACAGTCTCCTGCTTGTTGAATACCCCACCGGAATATCTTATTTCGGGATCGGGGCGCTATCTCCGAGCTTTTTATTCCACTAAACGTGATTTTCTCTATTTGTATCTCTCTAAGTGGCTTATCTTTAAATAGCCTTTTCATTTTGATCTCCTTTTCCATACTAGGAATTGGTCTAATGCCTCGCTGTCAGCGGACCGAAGGTCCGACCCAATAACTTCAATCTCTGAACCTTCAAGTTTCATGTCGTTTAGTTCAGATGCCCCGGATTCTGCAGTAGGAAGCGACGAGCCAGTACGACTGAAAAAAGGCATTCGAGGCGCTAATCAAATACCTGTTGCCCTGCTTCAGATCCGCGCCGCGAACACCTGCTCGACCGTGTGCCAGCTCTCGCCCAGCGCGCGCGGCGCCTTGCCCAGGCTGTCCGGTCCCCGCGTGTCGGTACTTCCGCTGCGCCATCCGAAATGCCGGAAGCGCCACAGCTCGGCCTCTGGCGTGACCATGTAGATGTAGCCGCCTTGCGAACTGTTGGTGGGGGCGGCCATCGGCGCGGGCGTGAACACCTTTTTGAAAGCGTCCCAGCTGTGGGTAAAGCAATCCACTATCGGAGTGGGCGTGCACGCGGTGATCCGCGTGCTGATCGGCTTTTTCTCGGTCCACCGGTCGGTGCCGTCCTCCATTCCGAGATGCTGGCGGTGGAACAGGGTATCGCCTTCGACCGTGTAGATCGCGTTGAAGTCCCCGGCGAACACGTTCGACGGCCTGTCGAACCTCGAGCCGACGGCCTGTCCGCCCTCCAGGGCCGCCGCGGTGCCGTCGCGATCGATGAACCAGCGCAGGGTACCGTCCTGCTCGACGGCGTAGATCACGTGCTCGAATCCGCCGAACACGTGCTTGAAGCGCCCGAAATTGGCGGCGATCGGGTTCGATCCCGTGCCGTCGACCCAGCGCGCTGCGCCATCGATCACCCCAAGATGGATGTACCGCTTCAGCGTGCCGTCCGCCATGATCGAATAGATGATGCCGCCTCTGCCGCTGAACGCGAGCCGCGAGCCCTCCGGCCGCTGCCAGCCGCTGCCGACCACCTTCGGCCCTTCGAACTGGAGCTGATCGTTGTCGCGCCCGGCGTCCTTGATCCAGTTGAGGGTGCCGCGCGCATGGTTCTGCGTGTCCTGGCTGAAGATCGAGTTGACCGCGTAAATGAAGCTGATGCCGTTGTTGAAGCCGGGCATGATTGATCCTCCTCGTTTGGTGAAATCCGCCTGTCAATCCTGTAGGCCCGATCGCTCGGGCAGTCATTTGGCGAAGGATAGTCTCGCGCAGCGAGGTCCGCCGGCAAGTTCCAGGCCAACATGCACAACATAGTCCAGCTCCCAAGTAGCTGTTCTGGCCCGTTGGCATCGCCATAGGTGGACGGGATGCGCTTGGCGCCATTTCGATACGCGCAGCGAGTCGTGTCGATTCTGTCGCCATCGGTTCAGCGATCAATACCCTGACTAGGGTAAGTGGTCGCCGGGCCGAACGGCGCTCGCAGACAGTGCCCAATTCCTAGGTACCGCTCAGTGTCGGGAAAATCCAAACGGTAACACTACCGCCTTACGGCTTCGCCGTTCCCGGGCGCGGGACGACGCGGACGAAGCGGACCTGCGATACCTGAGCGCCCAACTCCTCGACCAAGGCGTTTGAGAGCGCGAGCGCGTCCTCGCCGCTGCCGGACTTGGGGCGGACCGTGAACCGGCCCGCGCGCGGCGACTCCACCTCCACATCGTCGCAGTGCTTGCTGAACCAGTCTTGTAGCTGCTCAACCTGGCCGGGGCGCGAATCTTCCACGCGAATCTCGGGCAGCACGACAAGAATCGCATCGGCCGCTCGAAACACCGGGCGCAGCGCCCCCGCCTGGGACAGCGCCTGCCGGTCTTTTGCCGAGATCTGATCCTGTTCCACCAGCGACACGCCCGAAGTCAGCGGCCTGGCCGAAAGGCCCGCCACCACCTTGTCCAGAGCACCCTTGCTCGCAGCCGCCTGGTCGAACGCCAACAGGTCCTGGGCCGGCGTCAGCGTGATCCTCTCGCCGCCGGCGTAATAGTAGCAATCGTCGGGCTTCTTGGGGCTGGCCATCCTCTTTAGGCTCGCATCGCCGCCCGCAGCGCGGCGTAAGTGTTCAAGCGGCCGTGTCCTTCGAACTTGTTCCAGGCCTTGCTGCCCGACAGCCGATCGCACGTCGTCGTCAGCAGGTTGCGGACCACATCTTCCTTCAATTTCGGCGCCACCGAGAGGACCAGCCCCGCGGCCGCGGCGACGTGCGGCGTGGCCGACGACGTTCCATTAAATGTATCGGTGAAGTTCTTGGTGGAGTAGCCTCGCTGCCCGGAAATGTCGGTCGTGGGGATGTGAACGCCGGGGGCGAGCAGGCTGAGCGCCTCCCCGAAGTTGCTCCCCCACCAATCTTCGCCATCCTGGGAGGTCGTGGTCTTCCGCTCGTCCCACTCGTTCGACGCCCCAATCGTCAGCACCTTGGGCAGCGTCCCCGGATAGGTGATCGGCCCCTGGTCGTTGCCGGCTGCGATCACCAGCACCGCCCCCTTGCCTTGGCGGCCTTGCGTGCGGGCCCGCTCGAAGGCCAGCGTGATGCCATCGACGGGCGGCCCGCCTCCCCAGGAATTCGAGAGCACGTCGGCCTGGGCGTCGTCCCACGCCCAGTCGATCGCGTCGGCCGTGTTGAAATCGTCGATGATCCAGCCGTCGCCGCCGTCCCCCTTGGCAATCCGGACCGCCACCAGGCTCAAGCCGGGCCCCAAGCTGAGCACCTTGGTGTCGCGGCTGAGCACGATGCCGGCGCAGGCCGTGCCATGCGCGTCGTCGTTGTCGGGCCGGGCATGTGTGTGTCCATCGACAAAATCCTTCTCCGCCACCACCGCCGGCTTGAGGGCGACGTGATTCGTATCGACCCCTTCGTCGAGCACCGCCACGCGGATGTCCTTGCTCCCTTTGGTGATCGTCCAGGCCGCCTCAGCGTGCACGTCGGCGCCATAAACACCTTTGGAGCCGGTGTTGTGCAGGTTCCATGGCTTGGCGCTGGGGGACGAGCGTTTGATCCGCCGCTGGACGCGGAGAAAGTTGGGCGTGGCCGCATCGCATTCGCCCCGCTTGTACGTTTCTCGCGCGGCCTCGAACGCAATTTTCAGCCCCTCCACGCCCCCTTCGGGCGCCCGCAAGAGGCACTTGCCGTGCGAACCTTCGGCCACCAATTCCAGGCCGTATTTGTCGCGGACCCGCTTGATCTCGGCCTTCGGCGCACCGTCCAGGATGATGGTCTCGGTCGGAATGACGACCACTTCCGGGGCAAACTTCGGAGCGATTTGCACATCCTGCCGGTTGATGGCGTGAAAGCGAGTCGCCAGCGGTTCGGCCGGTTCCGACAGAGCGGCGACCGCATGCGACGCCTGTTTCGCCGCAGCCGATTTCGTGAGGCCGTGCGGCGCGGCCCCCCGCCTTCCCGCGCCAGTCGGATGAACGGCCTCCGCCGCCGCTTGCACAGGAGCGACCTGAAAGGGAACCAGTTTGCCGGCAAAGTAGTAGGTCAGGTTCGTCATGGCGGCCTCGCGGATGTAGACCAAAGAAGAAGCGACGAGGACCTTAGAATAAGCGATTCGCCAGGGTAAGCAATTAGCACTTCCAGAGGGGCCACAAATGCCGGCCACCAAGAGCAGCTACAATCAGGGCGTCGCCGGGGCTCTGCTTACTGCCGCGATGATCGGGACGCTGCTCGTTGCCTTTCTGACCTAGCCATGCATTACAGCCTCCGCACTCTGCTGATCGTGCTGGCCACTACTCAGATAGTGGCGTCGGTCGTCGCGTCTGGATATCGTCTGACGCCGATGGCCAGCGTCGCGTGCTATGCGATTCTGCTCTTGCTTGCAGTAGGTTTTACTGGGCTACCAGCAGAATCAAGCAAACCGCTGTATCGTTTGATCGGCATCCTCACAGTCTGTTTGGCATTGGCTGCGTTTATCGTTCAATTGGCTCTGGGCATTTAGGTTTCGCCTAAGCACGCCCGCCGCCTCATTGGTTCAGAAACTCTCGGTTATAGGCTTCTCTCTCAAACGGATTGTCCCAGTAGGGATGTTTCCCGCGGAGCCAAAGCCAGACCGAGCACCCCAGATAGGCCGGCACGAACAACAGGCCCCAGCGTTCGTACTGGGCGACGTGCACCAGCTCGTGCTCGCGCGTCCGGTCCAGATCGCCAGCCGTGCGGGCTAGCACCGTGTGCCCCAGCGTGAGTGCACAGGCCCCGCCAGCGATCGGCGCACAGGTCAAAAGCCACGTGAGCGCTCCGCCGTGAAACTCGAGCACGCGGCCGACTCGTTTCGCGCCGCCCCCCGTGGCCACGCCGACGAGCCCGATCACGAGGCCCAGCGCCGTCCAGGGCAGCGTCCAAATCATCGACAATAGCAATAACACGGCACGCATCATCCGCATTGATTGGCGAAATCTCCTCGTTCCATCCCACAATTCATTTTCCTGTTCCTCCCGCCGCGATTGCAACTCCGGTCCAAACCGCTACGCTACTGGGCACGCTTCCAATAACTCACTGGCACCAACAAGAGTTCATGCGCAAAAACCCTGTCAAAGAAAAACTCCGCCGCGGCGAGCCCAGTTTCGGTACCTGGCTCTCGCTCGGAGATCTGTATGCCACCCGCGTCCTGGCCCGCCTCGGCTTTGACTGGCTGACGCTCGACATCGAACACTCGGCTATCGACTGGTCGCAGGCCACGACGATTTTTGCCGCCGTCGCCGATGCCGGCTGCGTGCCGCTGGCCCGCGTCCCCGAGGGCTCGCACCACTACATCAAGCGCGTGCTCGACGCCGGGGCCTGGGGGATCGTCGTTCCCATGGTCGATTGCGAAGAGCAGGCCAGGATCGCCGTCGCGGCTGCCTATTATCCGCCCGTTGGCAACCGGAGCGTCGGCGGGGGCATGCACTCGATGAATTTCGGCGCGACCGCCGGCGATTACTACAACCAGGCCAACGACAACATCCTCGTCGTGCTTCAGACCGAGAGCCCCCGCGGCGTTGAAAACGCCGAGGCGATCTACAGCCTGCCGGGAGTCGATGCCATCTTCATCGGCCCCAACGACTTGCGGTTTCAGATGCGGAAGTCCGACGGCGAATTTCCGACGGCCGAGCAGCACGAAGCGATGATCCAGCGGGTCATTGCCGCTGGCAAAAAGGTCAAATGCCCGACCGGCATCCACGCGATGGATCCGGCCAACGCTCTGGATCGAGCGCGGCAGGGGATGCAGTTCATCGCCGTCGGCAGCGACCTGCGAATGATGACGCAGGAGGCCCAGCGGACGCTCGAAGTGCTTCGGCCGCAGGGGGAGAAGAAAGACGTCGCACGCTACTAGCAAGCTGTTCGCAGTCTAAGGTCCAAGGTCCAAAGTCCAAAGTCGAATGCGGAATTCGTCTAGAACTTGACTTTGGACCTTAGACCTTGGACTTTGGACCGACTATGGCCGTTTATCTTCTCGCTACGCTCGACACAAAAGGCCCCGACGCGGCTTTTGTCCGCGACCGGCTCGTGGAGCTCGGCGTCCAGGTCGAAGTCGTCGATACGAGCTGTTCGGCGCGCAAGGGCGATCGCGGCCAGGCGGTCAGCGCCGCTGCCGCCGAGGCGGCCCGCCTCGTGGCCGATGCCTTCGCAGCCGGCAAGGTCTCCGGCGTTTTGGGAATCGGCGGCTCCGCGGGGACCACGATCGGCACGGCGGCCATGCGGGCCCTGCCGATCGGAGTGCCCAAGCTGATGGTCAGCACGCTGGCCTCGGGCAATGTCCGCCCCTACGTCGGCGACAAAGACATCCTGATGCTCAACTCGATCGTCGATATCGCCGGCATCAACCGCATCAGCCGCCAGGTCTTGTCCCAGGCCGCAGCCGCCATGGCCGGCATGGTAACTGCTGCTTCCAATCCGCAATCCGCAATCCGCAATCGGATCGCTCCCTCATCGCCGCCACTATGTTCGGCGTCACAACCCCCTGCGTGCAGCAGGCCCGCAAGATTCTCGAAGAGGCAGGCTACGAAGTGCTCGTCTTTCACGCCACCGGCACCGGCGGCCAGGCGATGGAATCGCTCATTCGCGAAGGGCTTATCGCGGGAGTGCTCGACATCACCACGACTGAGCTGGCCGACGAATTGGTCGGCGGAGTCTTGTCGGCTGGCCCCACGCGGCTGACGGCGGCAGTCGAGATGGGTGTGCCGCAGGTGGTTTCGGTCGGCGCGCTCGACATGGTGAATTTCGGTCCGCCGGAAACTATTCCCGAGAAATTCAAGGGTCGCAAGTTCCACATCCATAACGCCAGCATCACGCTCATGCGCACGACCCCCGAAGAAAATGCCAAGCTGGGCGAAGAAATCGGCCGCAAGCTGGCCGCTGCCAAGGGGCCCGTTTCGATTCTGCTTCCGCTCGCAGGCGTTTCCGCCATCGACCGCGCCGGCCAGCCATTCGACGAGCCGGCCGCGCGGACGGCCCTCTTCGACGGCATCCGCCGCAGCCGGGGCAGCGTCGAACTCATCGAACTCGACCAGCACATCAACGATCCCGCGTTTGCCGACGCGGCGGCAGAGCGGCTGTTGGCGATGCTGGGAAGCCGGGTTCCCGCCTGACCCATGCCGGACCATCTCAACTCCCCAAACCCTTACCAGCCGCCGGCGTCACTTGAGCCGCCACTGGCCGAGCGCGATGCCGACGAAACGGAGCCCGGAGATGAGCTAGCGCCCAGCTCGCGCGAGGACGACGCAGCGAGAGCCTTTAAGTCGGCCATCCTGGGGCTGTTCTTCTGCCCTTTGCAGCTTTACACGGCGTGGCTCCTCTTTCTGGTGCTCGTCAATGACGAGCCGCTGCGGACGCGGTACTTTTGGTATGCTGTCGGCGCGGCCGTGGTCCTCATTCCCTATGCGGCGTTGTTCGGGCTCCTTAGCCTTTTTTACGTTCGCTACTGACTTCTATGGCCCTCGTCTCCCGGACCGAAATCCTCGCCCGTCTTCGCGCCAAAGTCGCTGCTGGCCCATCATTTTGGCGATATTCAGGACCACTTCGCCCGTCTCCTTGTCGAAGGTCCAGGCCCCTTCCGTCGTAGCGCCCCCCATGCCCGCGGTGAACGTCTTGTCCTTCCGCAGCTCGACGAAGGTGGCCGCCAGAATCTTCGCGGCATTTTTTGCGTCCTCGGTGGAAGCCCCCGATTCTCCTTTCAGCCTGATCGCAGCGAAGGTGGCGCTCGTGGCGTCCCCCTGCCACTTGCCGATCACCGCCTGCTCCCGATCGACCGAGCAACCGGCCCCCAGGGCCGCGAGCATCGTGAGCACCGTTGCCGCCAGGCGAAGGGACATCAGTGATTGCATTGCCAGCTCCTTGTTGGCCGGATTGCTCATCCAGGCTTCGAACAAACTACGAACCTGCGCGGCGCGCATCAAGCGAAATCGGTCAGGGGCGGAACATTCATTCGCAGAACGACCCTCACTCGATCTTCTTCCCGTCCGGCGACACGGTCAGCTCGATCTCCTTGTTGTCGCCGGTGACGAGCAACACCTCGTATTCGTCCACGACGTCCTTGCCGTCCTTGATCACCAGCGTTTCCATCGCTTCCTTGATCGTGGCGTCGGGATGTTTGGCCTTCACGGCGTCGGCGACGGCCTTGGGCACGTCCTTGATGGCGATTTCGTTTTCGAAGTTGACGATCGAGCCGTCCTCCTTGATATCGGCCTCGCGTTTCTTTCCATCCTGCGTCATTTCGATGTCATAAACGACAGCGCCGTTCTCCATCGTTTTGGTCGCGATGGTGATCTTGGCGGTGGACCAGCGCGTTTTGAGCGTGTCCTTCACCTTCTGCGGCAGCTTGTCGGGCTCGACCTTTTCATCGGCGGCCCAAGCACCCCCAGCCACGAGCGCTACAAGCGCGGCGCACGCCATCAGTCGAACGAGCGTTTTCATGGCAAGTCTCCGGAGAGCCCCCGCGGACAGCCGAGGCCCGCACCCCCGCGCTGCCGCCGGTTGAGCTGGTGGGCATTGTAGCGTAGCCAGGTCGCACTAACGCGCGGCCTGCCCGACCTCAATACGCTGCCAGGCCAGGTCGTCCAGCCAGGCAGGCTCTTCCGCGTCGCCATCCGACGTGCTGGCGACGTCGTCGCAATCGCTCATGGCCAGCTTCGCCACGGGACCAGTCACCAGCACCACGGGGCTGATCGATCGACTTTCGTTGATTGCCGAATCAGAGGCCGCATCGGTGGTGACGACGGTCGTCGTGATCGATTCGGAGTGTTCGTTCAAATCCATGGTCACCAGCAGCGCCGCGGGCGCCGGGCCGGCCCAACCGCCCAGCACCAGGTTGCCGCGCGAGCCGCCGCTGCCGCCGGATGTGACAACAGTCGACGCGCCTGCGCCCAAGATCCATTTTTCCGCTTGATCGAAATGAGCATCGCCGGCAGCCGTCGATCCGTTGGGCGGCGGAAAGTAGGCATGGGCCAGCACCTTTCCCGCGCCATCGAAGCGGTGGGCCGCGATGCGGATGTCGCCGGTTGCTGCGTCGTTCTGTGCGGCGCCCGAATAGTTGAAACTCAGGCCCGCGTCGGCATGCGATACAAAGGCTAGCTTGCCGTTGCTGTTGTCGGCCCAAAGTTGCAGCGCGCCAGCGAAAATCGACTGCCAGTTGCCCGCGCCGAAAATCGAGTTGAACGTGGCGAAGGTGGTGCTGGTTCCCTTGTCCATCCGCGCGCCATCGGGCACGAAGCTGTACGTGACATCCACCTTGCCGTTGCCAGGAACGGGGTCCAGCGAGTCTTTCCACGGGCTGGTGGCCACGTTGGCATACCGCGCTTGCAGGGTGTCAACGGCCGAGTCATTCGCAAAATTCGCGAGGTTGTAATTGGCGTTGTAGTAGGCATACATGATCGAGCTGGCGTCGCTGGTGTGATCGAGCCCCAGCGAATGGCCGAACTCGTGGAGCGCGACCAGGTCCAGCCGGATGGGCGGGGCAGAGGGAGCGCCGCCACCGCCCTTGGCTGCCGCTCGGGATTCGGAGCCCGCCAGGCCACCGAGTTCTTCGTGGTCGCCGTGATCGCAGTTATCGGCGAGGTCAGTATGATCCGAGTCCGCGGCAAAGATGAACGACAGTACGCACCGCGATTCCAGCGGCTCCACTTTCAGCAAACGCGAACGAACACGGCGGGACATAGGCAACCCCTGTCAAATAGATTTCCCTGGACAGCAAGTGCACCACTTTAGCCAGCCCGCACTGGTTTCACAACGCGAAATCGCGGCCGAAAAGCAGACATTAGCTGCCCCGGCGACTTCCGTTGCTCACTCAGGCGATAATTCGCCGGAAGTGCCGCTACCAGTCATCGCCCGTTTTACGAATTCGGCAACTGCGCGTGTTGCCTCTTGCGGGCAGGCCTGGAGGAGCAGGTGCGGCGCGGCTAGCTCGACCACTTCGACATCCGGCTTTTCCCTCTGGATCGCGGCGAGGCACTTCGGCCCGACAACGCGGTCTTCATTGGCCAGCAAATACAACAGTGGCAGCCGGCAAGACCGCAGTTCAGCCGTCACATCTACGCCTGCAATCGCTCTGGCGCGGCCAGCCATCGTCTCAGCACTGACAGTGGCGATGGCCCGCTCAAACAGCCGGTGCATTCGATCGCTGCCATGCCGCCCGAGGAGCAGGCGGCGAGCGGGCCACTTTGGCGCCATCCGGATACAGATCGGACGGGCGATCACCACCAGCCATCGCCAGGGCGCGGAACAGGGACAGCGGACAAACGACGCGCAGAGGACCACTCCGCGCAGGCCTCGCGGCCGGGTGGCGGCAAGCATCAAGGCCAGCGGCCCGGAAAACGACTCCGCCAGGACGACGAACTCTTCCGTCGCCTGACACGCAGCCTGGACATGCTTAAGCAGCTCCGCGTAACCGAGTGGCTCGCGCGGCGGATAAGCGACGACTCTGGGCTTGATCCACGCCGGCAATGCTTCCAAGAGCGGCTCAAACAGTAGGCCGGTCCCATCCATGCCCGGAAGCAGGAGCAGGTTCAAAAATCCTCCACGTTCGAGCGACTATCCAAGTATAAACCCACGCCCCGCAGAATCGCCCCAGCCAGGAAAACAAAGAATCCAATCGACTGTAGCTCGAACGGGCTCAATTGAATGCGGCGGCGAATTGGATAGAAACTGGCGGCAGCCACCGCAACTGCTTCCGTTGCGAGTCCGCAAATAGCGATAAGCAGTCCAAAGCCAGCAAGCATTAGGGGCTCCGGGCACGTGCACTGCCGTGGTTGACGTCGTGAGCGCTACCGCACAACCTGTCGCCCGCCATCGTAGCAGACCGCGAGTTGCCGCTGAGCCACAAAATCCCAATCGAGGCGGTGTGGTGCTCCAGAAAATGCCGGTATGCCACCGCCATCTGACGGGCCGCTGGGCCCAGACCAAGAGCAAATGGTGTGCCAATATGTTCGCTGCCACGTGTGGTGCGGCGAACCATGCCGTTTGGCTGTCGATGCATGCGTCTGAGCGGTCCGCATCGAACAACGGCTACGGATCAAACGCATAAACGCGTTTCCAGTCGCGCCTCATATCCACGACGGTCCAGGCGCGGCGGCCTGCCTCGTCGAGGACTTTTTCCAGCCGGCCGACATGTGAATTGCGGTCGTAAGCCCACTCGCGCTCGGCGTCGGTATGGTGGACGATGAGGCCAAAGCGCGCATAGCCTTTGCCTTGCAGCTCGGAGCGAGTGGCCCAGCGGAGCATCTCATAGTCGCCATCGGAATTGCCGAAGGCGGCGACCGGGCGGCGGCCGATGAACTGCTCGATGCCGACCGGCTTGCCCGCCTTGTCGTCGATGAAGTTGATCTCCGCGAGCTTCACCAGCACCGGCTCGCCGTCCCGCAGCTCGTACTTCAGCTTGCCACTGGAGCCGATCACCTGCTCAGGCGGGATGCCGTAAGTCTTTTCCGTCCAAGGGCGCATGAACTCAACGCCGCCGCCGGAGACGATATACGTCTTGAAGCCGCTGGCTCGAAGATGAGCCAGCACCTCCAGCATGGGCTGATAGACTAGCTCGTTGTATGGCCGCTTGAATCTCGGATGCCGGGCGGTCGCCATCCACGCCTTGACAATTGCCTCAAATTCGTCGGTCGTCATGCCGGCATGCGTTGCCGCGACGATCTGCACCAGGCCCTTCTCGCCGGTGGCCGCCAGTCCCTTGATATCCCCCTTTAGTGCCAGGGAGAACGGCTCTTGCTCCTTCCATTCCGGGTGCTGAGGCGCGAGGGCCTTCACCCGATCGATTGCAAACGCGA
>JAKEHX010000044.1 GCA_022614795.1 Planctomycetaceae bacterium
GATTGCTAGCGGCTCCAGGCCGCGCTCGCGGGCGATCGTCGCCAGCGTCTGCTTCTTCGGCTTGAACGGCAGGTACAGATCTTCCAGCCGCTTGGGCGTATTGGCGTGGCGAATCTGGTCGGCCAATTCGGGTGTAAGCTTTCCCTGGGCCTCGATCGTCTTGAGAATCGTGGCCTTGCGCTCGGCGAGTTGGCGCGCTTTGCCGACGCGGGCCTGAATATCGCGAATCTGCTCTTCGTCGAGCCCGCCGGTCAGGTCCTTGCGGTAGCGAGTGATGAACGGGACGGTGTTGCCTTCGTCGAGCAACTCCACCGTTCGCTGCACCTTGTCCGCCGGCAAATTCAAGTCGCGCGCAACGTGCCCCAGGTCGATGGTCGTGGTCTCGGTCATGCAGCCATTGAACCTGCCAGGAACGAGGCAATCGCGAAGAGTGCGCCCCCCAAAGCGTAAGAGGGCGAATCTAACGTAATGTCGCAAATTGTCAAGGGTTACGGCGACGTGCGCGTCATGAACAAGGCGAGCATTGATGCATCATTCGTCCTCGTCGTCGTCCTCGTTCTCGTACTCGGAGTGTCGCGGCAGTCCCCATCGAGGACGAGGACGACGACGAGTACGAGAACGAGAGCTCGATAGAAGTAACCCCCTCGGTCCGCCGCCCTATGACCCCTTCACCACCTGCCATAAAATCCGAAGCACCGTCCCGACACTGCCTGAACCCCGCGCCGGCTCGCCCGGTCTTTGCTTTCTATGACCGACCACGAAGCCGCCCGCCGCGAGAAGCTCCGCAAGATCACCGAGCTGGGGCACGACCCGTGGGGCGGCCGCTTTGACGATCGCTCGCTGATCGGCCAGCTCCGGGCCCGCCGCGGCGAAATCCGCTTCGTCAAGGAAAGCGGCCAGACGGTTGAAATACCCGATCGCGACGCACAGCCTGATCTCGACTTCCGCGGCTGGTTGCAGGATCAAGGCAAGGGGGAAATGACCGGTCCAAAGGTGCGGGCAGCCGGGCGGATTGTCCTGTCGCGCGACGCCGGCAAGCTGCGGTTCATCAACATTCAGGACTGGACCGGCAACATTCAATTGATGGTCGGTAAAGCCCAAGTCGGCGACGAGAGCTGGGCGCTGGCAGAGTGTTTTGACCTGGGCGATTTCATCGGCGTCGATGGCAAGCTCGCCTATACCAAGACGGGCGAGCTGACGATCTTTGCCGAAAAGCTTCACTTCCTGACCAAGAGCATCGCTCCCCCGCCCGACAAGCATGCCGGCTTGGCCGACCCCGAGCTGCGGCAGCGGATGCGCTATCTCGATCTGGCCTACTCCGACGGCGCGCTCGACCGCTTCCGCAACCGGACCAAAGTGATCCAGTCGGTCCGCGACACCCTCAACAAGCAAGGCTTTTGCGAAATTGAGGGGCCAACGCTGCACGCCATTGCCGGCGGCGCGGCAGCCCGCCCGTTCAAGACCCACCACAACACGCTCGACATGCCGCTCGTCCTGCGGATTGCTTTGGAGCTGCACCTCAAGCGGCTCTTGGTCGGCGGCATGGAGCGGGTCTACGAGCTGGGCCGCGTCTATCGCAACGAAGGGATCAGCCCACGGCACAACCCCGAGTTCACGATGCTCGAGGTCTATCAGGCTTTCGGCGACTACGGCTCGATGATGGACCTGACCGAGGCGATCATCGCCGACGCGATCAACGCGATCGACGGCAACTTCAAGCGGAGCTGGAGCGATACAGTCATCGACTTCACGCCGCCGTTTGACCGCAAGACCTACGACGAGCTTTTCGCCGAGCAGACCGGCGTCGATGCTACGGACCAGGCCGCGATCAAGGCCCTGGCCGACAAGATTGGCTTCGAAACGGCAGGCAAACATCCCGACGTCATCAAGAGCGAAGTCTTCGAGGAGAAGGTCGAGGATGCTTTGGTCGGGCCGATTTTCGTCACCGACTACCCGGCCAGCATCTGCCCGCTCACCAAGCGCAAGCGCAGCAATCCCGCGGTCGCGGAACGGTTCGAGCTATTCATTCAAGGCATGGAAGTCGCCAATGCTTACACCGAGCTGAACGACCCCGACCTTCAGGAAAAGCTCTTCAAGACGCAGCTTGCGGGGCTTTCGGAAGAAGAATCGATGGCCAAGATGGACCACGATTTCATCCGCGCGCTCAAGCACGGCATGCCCCCAGCCGGCGGCCTGGGAATTGGCATCGACCGGCTGATCATGCTGCTGACCGACAGCCCCTCCATCCGGGACGTGATTCTGTTTCCGCTATTGCGACCTGAGGGATCGTCGTAAAGCCTTTTGCAGGAATTGTTTGCTGCAATTTTCAGGAGTATTATACGCTTTTTTCACGATAAATAAAGTGCAATATTACCTGCTTTCTATTGAAAAACATGTGGAATAGTGCTAGTATTTTAGTGTGCTAAAGCCCAACACATCTGTCGACCTTCCTACCCTGGCGAAACTGGAGCTTCGGCGACGCGAACTCGCTGTCGGCAGATCCATCCTCGCCAAGAAATCAGGCCTGTCGCTGAAGACCGTGGATGGAATCCTGACGGGCAAAGAAACCAACCCGCGCCTGGCCACTATCCACGCGATCGCGAAAACGCTCGGCGTGTCCGTCTGTGTTGGCGCGGCAAGCAGCGTCTCGGAGGTCATCAGCGCCGATGACATGCGTAGGCAGCGCGCAATTGAAAAGGCAAACCGCCTGGCAGGCGGCGTTCAAGCCTCGATGGGCCTGGAGGCTCAAGGCATCGACCCCCAAGCGCGTGCCAGCCTGGTCGAGCGCACCGTGCACAAGCTGCTCGCCGGTCCAAGCCGCCGCTTGTGGGATGACTGATGGCCCTCTTCGAACCGATTCCGGGCGAAACACCGATCGACGACGTCTCCGGGCTCAAAATCCGCGGCATTACAACTCGCTCCGAGCTGAGCGAGTTTGAGGCGCGGAACATCGCAAAGGTCGCCCTCAAGTATCTCGCCGCCAGGCCCTCGCGGCGGACGGCGAAGTTTGACTTCGATTGGTGCCTGAAACTCCATCGAGAAATGTTCGGTGAGGTTTGGGACTGGGCTGGCAAGCTGCGCACCCATGAACTTTCCATCGGAGTGAAGTTCTACTTGATCCAGGATCAGTTGGCAGGTTTACTTGAAGATCTGGAAAGCTGGACTGGGTTTGGAATGGACCTAGTGGAGCAATCCACACAGCTCCACCATCGCGCGGTGCAAATCCACCCGTTCCAAAATGGCAATGGGCGCTGGGCGCGGATGCTAGGAAATATCTGGCTCAAACGGAATGCTGCCCCGATCATTGTCTGGCCAGAGCAAACCATTGAGAACGTGAGCGAAATACGCAACCGTTACATCGCCGCCATCAAATCTGCCGACCAACTCGACTACGATGAGCTGGTTGCGTTGCACCGTGAGTTTCAGGAGGGACATCCGACTCCCTCCTGATGCGAGCGCCCATTATTGGCCGATGCGCGAGGCGCATCGCCTCTTTCACCTGCGCTGCGAGAAACTCGTCACTGGGCAAGTCGGCCAGGCTTTCGATGCGGCCCAGTTGGCCCATCGCTTCGTGGGCCGTGCCGCGGGCAGCGAGCGACTTCAGGAGCGTCCCCTTCCAGAATCCGAACGAACAGTGCTGCTTGAACGCCGCCATGCTGCACAGCACCCCCTGGTACATGAAAAACGGCGCACCCCATTTGATGTCCTCCTCAACCGTCGGGCAGCCGGTATGTACGACCTTGCGAAGCCGTTCCAGGATGGGCCTGGCAAACGGCGCCGCTTTGGCGATGTAGGCATCGACTCGCGGGTCTTTGGTTCCCATTGGGTGTCTAATCTGGTTGTTTTAACCTCGCCGCGATTTTCTCGATGGCAAGCGGACGGCACTCGATGGAGCCAAGCATTTTCAAGCATCCGCCAGGTCGAGGTCGGGCACGTTGGTAAAAGCGATGCGCGTAGGAGCCTCGTGGAGCACGTCATGCAAGGCGGCGAAATAGAGCGAATGGGCCCCGTACTGCTGGTTCACGTGATCCATCGCGTGCGAAAGGGCAGTCAGCTTGCGCTCGGTCTCCCACAGGGACGGCGTCGCATTTCCGCTTTCGACGAGGTCGCTCAGGACGACGCCGATCTTGAGAGGCCGCCCGGCCGGTTTGCGCCTCCAGAGTTGGCCGACGACCGAGAGCAAAGTCGAGGTGTCCTGACACAGGCTCAGCCGGCGGTGCTCCTGCCACGCTCTCGCACCGAGATCGTGGCTCCACACACTGATCGATCCGGTCCAGCAGCCCAGATGCCGCAAGCGGGCGGCAGCTTTTTCGGTCAGGCGGAGCAAGATCTCCCCGGCGTGGTGATCGTCTCGCCACTCCGGAGGCAGGACGCGAGAATGGCTCACCGTGCGGCGGTGCGTGGGAGGGTCCGGAAGGTCGTCTCCCCGCAGGCGATGCCACCAGATTTGTCCCAGCAGCTTGCTCTCCCAAATCCGGGCCAGCTCCGCAGCGGAAAGCTCGCACAGCCGCTTCACCGTCGTCACGCCCCAACCCAGCAAGCGTTGCTCCATTCGTGGGCCAACGCCGGGAAAGTCCCGCAATGCCAGGGCGTGCAAACGCTCCGGCAGTTCAGCGACGCGGATCACCGTCAAGCCGTCCGGCTTTTGCATGTCCGCAGCCACCTTGGCCAACATCCGGTTAGGCCCCAAGCCAATGGAGCAGCGGACATAGGGCCCCACCTCACGGCGCAGCACCGCTTTGATCTGCTCGGCCAGCCGCACTGCTCCTTTCACTGACTGGTCGGCGCCGGCGAGCCGGCAAACCATTTCGTCGATCGACAATACGGCCTGGACAGGAACGCACGAATCCACCGCCCGGAGGATCCGATGGTGCATGCGGATGTATTCGTGAGGCCGCGCTTCGACCAGCAAGATGCCCGGGCAAAGCCGCCGAGCCTCGTGGACCGCCGTGCCCGTTTTGACGCCCCGCTGCTTGGCTTCATAGCTGGCCGCGATGCAGCAGGTTGTCTCAGCCCGCACAGGTACCACGGCGACGGGTTGCCCGCGCAATTTCGGCCGAAGCTGCTGCTCGGCAGAAGCAAAATACGAGTTCATGTCAACGTAGAGATAGTTGACGCTCATAGGTTTGCTTCCGCCTAGATTATACAATTGACTACCAAACAGAAGTTACTTCATCCTCCAGGCACGGTCAAGTGCTAGCAGTGCCCGCGCCCGACTGCTGGCAGATTTGGGATTGGGGATTGGGGATTGGAGATTTATAAACCGCCCTCGTTGCGGCTGCCGCAAATCCGAAATCCCAAATCCTAAATCTGAAATTTCCTGCGGCGGCCTATGTACAAATTGCTCCTCTCCTGGCGGTATCTCCGCACGCGCTACATCGCCCTGGCTTCGATCATCAGCGTCACGCTGGGCGTGGGGACCTTGATCGTCGTCAACAGCGTCATGGCGGGCTTCTCGCACGAGATGCACATCCGCCTGCACGGCATCCTCTCCGACATCATTTTCGAAGGCCACAGCCAGGACGGCATGGGGAATGTCGAAGCACTCATTGCCGAAATACGTAAAGTTGTAGGCGACGAACTCGCGGGAGTCACCGCCGCTGTGCACGTGCCGGCGATGATCAACATCAACTACCGCGGGCAGATGCTGCCGCGGCAGGTGAATCTGATCGGCGTCGATGAAGCGACGTATGCCGAGGTGAGCGACTTCCGGCAGTACCTGCTGCACCCCGAGAACCGGCAGAAAATCAAGTTTTGGCTGCGCGAAAGCGGCTATGGCGACGATGACCATGCGATTCCGCCCAGCGGCTGGATTTATCGCCGTTTGAAGGCGGGCTACGAGCGCGAGCAGGAGTTGCAGCGGCGGATGCTGAACAACGCCGGATTCGGGGATCGCGAGTCGGGAGTCGGGGGTACGGAGGGCGAGGACCGGGAGGGCGGGGCTCCTGTCGAGCCGATGCCTTCGGAAAACCCTCACCCTAGCCCTCTCCCAGAGGGAGAGGGAACAACAGTGGCAACCGTTCCCGTTGATCCACTCAGCCAGCTCAAGCCTCACTCGCCCGACGATGTATTCAACCCCGAGAAAGACCAATACACCGGCATCATCCTCGGCATTGCGATGGCGAGCGTCCGCCAGCGCGACGCCCGCGGCAAAGTTCGCGACGTCTATCTCTGCCGCCCGGGCGACGATGTGCAGGTCGCGTTTGCTTCGGTTGGGACGCCGCTACCGAAGATCTTGTCGGAGAACTTTACCGTCGTCGATTTCTATGAAAGCAAGATGAGCGAGTACGACAGCGGCTTTGCTTTCGTCCCGCTGAAGGCAATGCAAATCAGCCGGGGGATGGGGGACGCGGTTACGACAATCCAACTAAAGCTTAAGCCGGGTGCCGACCTGAACGCGATTCGCGACAAGCTACAAGCCCGCTTTCCGGCCGAGGAGTTTCCATTCCGCATTCAGACCTGGCGCGACATGCAAGGGCCGCTCCTGGCCGCGGTGCAGATGGAAACGACGCTGCTCAACATCCTGCTGTTCATGATCATCGCGGTGGCGGGCTTCGGCATCCTGGCGACGTTTTTCATGATCGTCGTCGAAAAGACCAAGGACATCGGCATCCTCAAGGCCCTGGGCGCTCCCAGCCGCGGCGTGATGAGCATTTTCCTCAGCTACGGCTTCTCGCTGGGACTGGTGGGAAGCGGCGTGGGAATGATCGGCGGCCTGTTGTTCGTCACGTTTATCAACCACATCGCCAAAGGGGTGGAATGGATCACGGGGCAAGAGGTGTTCGATCCCACGGTTTATTACTTCTCGAAGATTCCGACGATCGTCGAGCCGCTGACGGTGGCCAGCGTGGTGGCCGGGTCGGTGCTGATTGCGGTCTTGGCCAGCGTTCTGCCCGCCTTGCGGGCCGCTCGGCTGCATCCGGTGGAGGCACTGAGATATGAGTAGCACAGGAGTCAGGAGTCAGGAGTCGGGAGTCAGAGGTCAGGGACCAGGGACCAGGGGTCGGGGCGCGAGTGCGGCCGCCATCACGGAGGCTGATCCGCAAGTACTTAGTACTGAGTACTCAGTACTGAGGATCGACGGTGCCAAGTCGGCTCCCTCTGCCACTTCGCACTCCGCGCTCCGAGTTCCGCACTCCGCGCTTTTGGCCGCCCGCGGCCTCTTCAAGTCCTACCGCAAAGGGCGCGTCGAAGTGCCTGTGCTCAAGGGAGTCGATTTCTCCGTTCGCCCTGGCGAGTTCGTCGCGATCGTCGGTCAAAGCGGCAGCGGCAAGAGCACGCTATTGCATCTCTTGGGCACGCTCGATGCGCCCGACACGGGCGAGATTCACTTCGAAGGGAATCGCATCGACAATCTGCCGGCCCGCGGCCGCGACGTGCTGCGGAACAAGTATTTCGGCATGATCTTTCAGTTCTATCACCTGCTGCCGGAACTGACGATGCTCGAAAACGTGCTGGCCCCGATCATGATCCGCTTCGGCGTTTGGAACTACTTCTGGCATCGCCGCGAGCACGTCCATCGGGCCAAGGAGCTGCTCGACATGGTCGGCCTCTCGCACCGCCTCGCGCACAAGCCGCGGGAGCTCTCCGGCGGCGAAATGCAGCGGACGGCGATCGCCCGCGCCCTCATCACCCAGCCCAAGCTGCTCCTGGCCGATGAGCCCACCGGCAATCTGGACCAGCAAACGGGCAGCGAAATCCTGGCGATACTGAAAAAGCTTCACCGCGAACAGGGGCTGACAATCCTCATGGTCACGCACGACCAGGCCATCGCCCGCCAGGCCGACCGGACCGTGCGGCTGGTGGAGGGGAAGGTCGCGGCGTAACATGGTGAGAACTTTCACCATGGATGCTCCTGCCCAATCGCCGACCACGCGCGAGCCCCTCCTGAGACCGCCCAGCGCACGGGCGCCGGCAAGCTGGCGGTTCTCGTTGCGAGAGCTGCTCTTGGTGATGCTGCTGATCGGCGCAATCCTGGGCTGGGGGGCGTCCCTCTATCGCCGTTACCAGGGCATTACCTCAACGCCATTTGCAGTCTATTTCACGGCTGGATTCGGCGACGACATTACGGCGGTCCTCAAGGAGCGAGGTGCGCCGATTCCCGAACATTCCCTGGGGGTGGGTAGTGGCGCGCTGGGGCCATCGAGCACGCATCGCGAAATGACAGGGGACTTGCAGTTGCCCAGTCGCGAAGCTGCGATGTTTGTCGATTCGCTCATGAAGCGCGCTAGGGCGAAGATCGTCGCCAGCGGCTGCCGGGAATACGGCATGGCCAGTCGAAGCTCCTCCGATCCCGACGAAGGTTTCAGCCTGCACTATCGCCGCGACACGACCGCCGGCTCAATCTTGGTGTATGTGGTGAGAATTGACGAGCAGCACGTGCGGTTGGTAGCGGTCCTCGACGAGCATCGCGCACCCTAGGACACTGGTGCAGCGGCGCGGTATGAGGCTCGATGCATCGCGTGAACGAATTGCCCCAGCCCCGTCGCTCCCTCTGGCACTTCTCGATCCGCGAGCTGCTGGCAGCGGCAGTTGGATGTTGGGGTCAGCTTCAACGAGTGCCGAAACCAAGGGTATAATAGTGGGGTGCGATTCCGCCCCGGAAGGGAGAGGTTCCATGACGACTGCATTGGCTGCCAGCGCGACGTCGCCGCAGCCGGCCACGCGCCTGCCAGACCACACCGAACTTCCGGAAACCGACGGCAGCATCGCGAACAACTTCAATGAATTGCCGCAGTCCAGGCTGCTGACCGGGGCCATCGAGCCGGTGCTCCGCCAATTGCATCCCGACCTGCAATACGCCATCGGGCAAGACAGCGGCATCTATTATCGTCCCACCGATCCACCGCTCGATGGCTGCAAGGCGCCGGACTGGTTCTACGTTCCCGACGTGCCGCCGATGGCCCCGGGGGGCGAGATTCGCCGGTCGTACGTCCTGTGGCAGGAGATCGTGGCGCCGCTCTTGATCGTCGAATACGTCTCGGGCGATGGCTCGGAAGAGCGCGACCGCACTCCGCTCAAAGGCAAGTTCTGGGTGTACGAGCGAGCGATCCGGGCGCCGTATTACGCCATCCACGACCCGACGACGGGGGTGCTGGAAGTCCATGAGCTGATCGGCGGCGCGTACGAAAGGATGAAGCCCAACAGCCGCGGGCACTATTCGATCGCACCTATGCGGGTCGAATTAGGCACATGGACCGGCAAGGTAGGCAACATTTCCGGAGTCTGGGTGCGATTTTTCGACGAGTTGGGACGCATGTTGCCAGCCGATTTCGAACGGGCCGACGTGGCTGAGCAGCGTGCCGCTGCGGCCGAAGCGGAAATTGCTCGACTCCGTCAACTGCTGGACCAGTCCGGCCAAAAGCCCTGACGACGCTGCCGCGAACCTCCTCGCCACGATCCGCCTCCTTGCAACCGCCGTAGCCGGTTCAGCGAGGCGTTGCCCGACGCGCAACTCCTTGCCCCGTCAGCCTTTCCGGTAGCAATTGCCCGCCCGCTGACCTGCCTCCAGCCCGCGGGGTAGAATTCACAGCGGCAGGCGCGCGGCCAACTGCCGCAATCAAACTCAGGAGTCCCGACATGCCCACAGCCCCTGCCTTGTCTCCGTCCGCGATTTCACCGAATTCCGCGGTTCAATCTTCCCCGCCAAAGACCGCCTCGGTCCCTCTCCCTGGTTCCCAACCGGCCAAATCAGCCATGTCGCTCAAAATCTATATCTCCGGGAAGTTCTACGACAAGGAAGACGCCAAGATCAGCGTCTATGACCACGGACTACTTTACGGTGACGGCATCTTCGAAGGAATGCGCAGCTACGCAGGCAAGATTTTCCGTCTCAAGGCCCACCTCGACCGCCTGTGGGATTCGGCCCGCGCGATCTGGCTCGAAATCCCCATGACTAAGGACGAATTGGCCAAAGTGGTCAATGACACTCTGGCTTTGAACGGCATCAAGGACGGCTACATTCGGCTGGTGGTGACGCGCGGGGCTGGGGCCCTGGGCCTCGATCCCAACCGGTGCAGCAATCCGCAAGTGATTGTGATCGCCGACCATATCCAGATGTATCCGAAGGAGATGTACGAGAACGGCCTGTCGATCATCACGGCCAGCACGATCCGGAACCATTCAGCCGCACTCAGCCCGCGGATCAAGTCGCTCAATTACCTGAACAACATCATGGCCAAGATCGAGGGTCTCCAGGCCGGCTGCGTGGAGGCCCTGATGCTCAACGCCAAGGGGGAAGTCGCCGAATGCACGGGCGACAACATCTTCATCGTCCGCAAGGGAGTGCTCCAGACGCCGCCCATCGACGCCGGCATTCTGGAAGGGATCACCCGCGACGCCGTGCTCGACATCGCCGGCGAACTCAAGATTCCCGTACAGCAAATCCCACTTGTCCGCCACGACATCTTCATCGCCGACGAGTGCTTCCTCACTGGCAGCGCGGCGGAGATTATCCCCGTCGTCAAGCTCGACAACCGCGTCATCGGCGATGGCCGCCCCGGCCCGCTGACCCGCCGATTGACCGAGCGGTTTCATCAATTGACGCGGGAATAAGGGAACGGGCTCTTCTGGCCTCGCCGAATTGGGCCAAAATCAGCGTCTTCGCCACCAAGCCGTACTTGCCCAAACTCGGCAATTCCATTAGCTTTACGAGTTTCCACCAAGGCCGTCATCGCGGGTCTCAATGTGATGCCCCCGGCTTGGGTGTGTCTCCAGCCCGTCGTTTCGCTGACTGCTTTTTCGCGCCGCGTGGGCGCGGCGGTTAACCGGCCCAGCTTCGGGCCGCTTCTGATCCGCCCAGCCAGCTCGTCCCCGGCGAAATCGACGTAAGGTATTGCCCCCGCTATGGTTAATCGCGCTCTCGTCCGCACGCTCGACAACGATCCCGATCTCGAGTCGATGTTTGAATCGGCTCTCACCGGCTTTGATGAAGAAGGCATGGCCCCGGCCGAAGCCGGCGGCGAGTTCGACGTCAACAAGATCGTCGAAGGCCGCATTCTCCGCGTCGCCGACGGCATGGTGATGGTGGATATCGGCTTCAAGAGCGAGGGCTCGATCAACCTCGACGAATGGGACGAAGGAGAAGAGCCGCCGCAGGTCGGCCAGCTCGTGCGCGTCTTGATCGAAGACCTGGAGGACGAACAGGCGACGCCCGAAGACGGCGGCATGGTGCGCATCAGCAAGCGCAAAGCCAAGAAGATGGACGACTGGAACGAGATGATCTCCAAGATCAAGGAGGGAGCCGTCGTCACCGGCAAGGTCACGCGCAAAATCAAGGGGGGCCTCCTCGTCGATATCGGCGTCAATGTCTTCCTGCCGGCCAGCCAGGTCGATATTCGCCGCCCGGCCGACATCGGCGACTATATCGACCGCGTCGTGCAGTGCGAAGTGCTGAAAATCGACGAAGCCCGCCGCAACATCGTCGTCAGCCGCCGCTCGCTCATCGAGCGCCAGCGCGAAGAAGACCGCGAGGCCCTGCTCAAGGAGTTGGAGGTCGGCCAGGTCCGCAAGGGGGTTGTGAAGAACATCGCCGAATTCGGGGCGTTCGTTGATCTGGGGGGCATCGACGGCTTGCTCCACATCACCGACATGAGCTGGGAGCGGATCGGCCACCCCAGCGAAATGGTCGCCATCGATCAAGAGATCGAGGTGATGGTGCTGCACATCGACCGCGAAAAAAAGAAGATCGCCCTGGGCCTCAAGCAAAAGGGCCACAATCCTTGGAACGACGTGGTCGAGAAGTACCCCATCGGCAGCACGCACAAGGGCCAGGTCGTCAACGTGATGAGCTACGGAGCCTTCGTCAAGCTCGAGCCGGGCATCGAGGGGCTGGTGCACATCAGCGAGATGTCGTGGACCCGCCGCGTCAATCACCCCAGCGAGCTGGTGGCGATCGGCGACGAGATCAGCGTGGTCATTCTCGGCGTCGATAAAGAAGGGCAGCAGCTCTCGCTCGGCATGAAGCAGACCCAGGAAAACCCCTGGACCCGCGTCGCCGAGAAGTACCCGGTCGATATGCTCGTCGAAGGCAAGGTCCGCAACCTCACGAACTACGGTGCGTTCATCGAGCTGGAGGAAGGGATCGACGGCCTGTTGCACGTCAGCGACATGTCGTGGACCCGCAAGATCAGCCACCCCAACGAAATGCTCGAGAAGGGGCAGGCGGTCAAGTGCAAGATTCTCTCGGTCGATCAGGAGCGTCGCCGCATCGCTCTGGGCCTCAAGCAGATGGACGACGATCCGTGGTCCACCAATATTCCGGCCAAGTACCAGCCGGGGCAGGTCGTCAGCGGCGTCGTCACGAAGATCACGAACTTCGGCGTGTTCGTTGGCCTGGAAGACGGCCTGGAAGGGCTCTTGCATATCTCCGAGCTGGCCGACCATAAGGTCGAAAACCCCGAAGACGTGGTCAAAATGGGCGACAAGATCGACGTCAAGATCCTCCGCGTCGATACGGACGAGCGGAAGATTGGGCTTTCGCGCAAACGGGTCGAATGGGCCGAAGACGACGGCATCGAACCGACATCGGAAGGCGCTATGACACCCGCGCCGAAGGAGCCCAAGAAGCCGCGCGGCGAGCTGAAGGGTGGCCTCGGCGGCGCCGGCCCGCTGATCTCGACCGAGAAGACGTAGGGGAGCACTCCTTCCAGCCTGCCATTAGCTTGTCAGGCCACACCGTCACGGAACACGCGCTGTCACCGTCGCGCTGTCCTTGAATCCCAGCCGGCAGGCCTTGGCTTCAATCATCGTACCGGGCTTCACGGCAACCGGTCCCGAGTAAAGCAGCCACCGGCCTGCGGGCTGGCCCACGCGGTAGGCGATCGACGCGGTATCCGTCTCGCAAGTGATTGTTGCCTTCCCGCTCGTGACGGCAATCTCCGGATCGGCGGCTGTCGCCCACTCGCCGCGCGGCCGGCTCCTCTCTATCAAGTCCGCCTCGGGGATGAGACCTAAATCGCCGGTCGTCTCGCGCCACGCCTCATGGGCGGCTCGCAGTCGGCCGAGCGTAGCCGCGTGCTTTGGGTCTCCCGCCAGATTGTCGATTTCATGCGGGTCAGCCGCGGTGTCATACAACTCTTCCACAGGCTTGGCCGGCTGGAAGAAAATTCTTTGCGGCCCCTCAAGCTGTTCCGCCGCCGCGAGCCGTCGCCACTCCTTCATCGTGGGCATTTCGTCCATGTAGGTGATGTGCTGAGCGTACGGCAAATCGGGCCGGTAATTGCGGATGTATTTCCAACGCTTGTCGCGGACCGCCCGGATGATGTCGAGCGTCTCGTCCATCCGGTCGCGGGCGGCGTAGATGTACTCGCGCGGCTTAGCCTTCTTCGCGCCGAGAAACGCTTGCCCTTGCAGGTGCAGCGGAATCTCGACCCCTGCCAGCGACAAAAGCGTCGGCGCGAAATCGACAAACGCCACCAATTCGTCGCTGACGCTGCCCGGCTGGAGGTTCCCTGGCCAGCGGACGACCAGCGGCACGTGAACGCCCGAGTCATAAATCCACCGCTTGTGCCGCGGCAGGCCGCGCCCGTGATCGCCCCAGAAAAAGACAACGGTGTTCTCGGCCAGGCCATCGTCTTCGAGTTGCTTGAGGATTCGCCCCACTTCCTTGTCGGTGAACGTGAGGTTGTCGTAATAGTTCGCCATGTCGCGGCGGACGACAGGCGTGTCGGGATAGTACGGCGGCAGCGGCGCCTTGGCCGGGTCGTGCAATTCTTCGGCGGAAAGCGTCTTCCGCCGCGCGGCCAGCTGCGCCTCGGGCAGGCGAACCTGGCTTTCGTGCGTCGTCGTCAGGTTGATGACGGCGAAAAACGGCGTTTCCTTGCTCGGCCGGTTTCGCCAGTGAGCCCCCCTGCGGTTCTCGTCCCACGCGGTCAGCGGCGCGTCGAAGTTGTAATCGGTCTTGTTGTCGTTGGTGCAGTAATAGCCGGCTGCCCGCAGATACTCGGTGAAGCATTTCACCTGCGAAGGGGGAACGCCCTTGCAACGCATGAAGTGAGTGCCGATCGATGTCGGGTACATGCCCGTGATGATGCCGCTGCGCGAGGGTGCACAGACGCCGGCGTGCGTGAACGCCTGCGAATAGCGGCACCCCTGTGCCGCCAGGCGGTCTATATTCGGCGTCACGGCATATGAATCGCCATAACATCCCAGGTCGGGGCTGGTGTCCTCGAGGCTGATCCAGAGGATGTTAGGCCGGCCGGCAGCAACGCTGATCGGCGGCGCACCCATCCACAGGGCGAGGAGGAAGGCCGATTGAAGAGTACGTGCGACGAAGATGTTCACAGGTGAGAGCGTCCGCGCGAATTCAGGTTTTGCGCCAATCCATCAGCTCAGTCCTGCAGCCAGCGTATGAGCAGCCACGGCGGCCACGCAAGTCCCTTCGCTTAGCAATAGGCGCTTACGCTTTTCGCACCGCCGAATTCGCTTGACCCGCGCCGCGCAGTTTCGTAATCTGATCGAAGTGTGTTTATCGGTCGAAGGCTCGGCCGGAGACACATCCCGCCGACCGCCACAACCATCCAGTCCGCTGATCGTGGTCCCGCCCGGCGGTCGGGACCGACCGACATGACGCTTTGCCGACCGACGAGCGTCCCTGCCTCCACGACCCACCTGGAGCACGCCTTATGCGGTCGATTGTTTCCCACACTTGGCTGACGGCTGCGCTGGCTGGATTGCTAGCACTGGC
>JAKEHX010000045.1 GCA_022614795.1 Planctomycetaceae bacterium
CCGCTGGGGACGCACGTGATCACCGAGACGATCGCCCCGGCGGGCTATGCCTTGGACGACGATGCCACGCGGAGCGTGACGGTCACCAGCGGCGCGCTCGCCCAGGTCATCGGCATTCAGGGCCAGGACGATCCGGGGAACACCGACGAGTCCGACTTCCACAACCGCCTGGGTTCGGTGGCCTGGGAGAAGCGGACCGACGTGACGCCCTTCCCGCTCCAGGGTGGGGCCACCTTCCGGATCACCCCCAATCCATTCACCGGCGTGGGCTTTTTGGATGTCGTCGACGACGACCTCAACGACGCTGATCCGACGGACGGCCAGTTCCTGATCAACAACGTGCTTCTGGGCACGTACACCGTCACGGAAATCGCTGCGCCGACTGGCTTCGGTCTCGATAACGACACAACCCGCGAGGTGACTGTCAGTGAGAGCGAACTCAACCCGGTCATCGGCATTCAAGACCAGGACGATCCGGGGGATACGGATGAATCGGACTTCCACAACCCCCGGACTCCGGGCGTGATCGTGATCGGGCCGGACAAGATGAATTGCAGCCTGCCGTTCATCCACGTCGTGGATGCGGAGACGGGCGAAATCTCGGCGCGGTTCCTGGCCTACGAGATCGACTACCTGGGCGGCGTGCGCGTGGCGACGGGCGATCTCACGGGCGACGGCATTGCGGAAATCATCACCGCCCCCGGCCGCAGCCATGCTCCGCTCATTCGCATTTGGGACCAGACCGGCGCTCTGCTCACGGAGTTCCTGGCCTTTAGCGGCTCATTCATCGGCGGTGTGGACATCGCCATTGGCGACGTGACAGGCGACGGGCTCAACGACATCGCTGCGGCCCAGAACTTCCTGGGCAACCAGGTCACGGTGTTCAGGAACACCACGGTCGTCCCGGCGACCGTGCCCACGTTCTCCGTGCTGGGCAGCTTCACTCCCTTCGGAAGCTTCCAGGGCGGGTCCACCGTCGAGCTGGCCGATATGGGCAACACCTCTGGAGCGGCACCAGGGTTCGATCAGACCTCGTTCACTCAACAGCGGGCCGAAGTCATTGTGGGAACTGAAGCCGGCACCGCACCGGTGGTCAAGGTGTTCGCCTACTTCGGTGCGGCCACGACGCCGACGCTGGTGAAGACGTTCAATCCATTCACACCGGCCTTCCATGGTGGCCTGTCGCTGGACGTGGCCCGGATTGACGCCGACCTGGTGCCCGACATCATCGTCGGAGCCGGCAACGGCGGCGGTTCGCAGGTGCAGATCCTCAATGGAGTGACTGGCGCCATCATTAGCAGCTTCCCTACTTTCCTCGATTCGCCGAGCTTCAACGCTCCGGTGGACGTGGCCGCCGTCGACGAAAACGGCGACGGCGTCGCCGAGTTCATCCTCGCGGCCCAAGGCTCGGATGGCACGGCCATGGAGATTCGGAAGTTCAACGCGCTCAGCGGAGCGCTGGTCAGCTTTATCACGGAGGCGCAATTTGATTCGACCTTCAATGGAATGCAGATCGACGACTTCTGCGGCGCTTATTTCATCGCCCCGCTCGTCAATACGCCCCTGCCGACCGTCGAGGTGCAAATCGCCAGCGCCGGCCTGACGGCGAGCCTGCTCCCCTATGGCCCGACTTACTTTGGCGGCGTCAGCGTGGCGACCGGTGACCTCAACGGCGACGGCATCGAGGAAATCGTGACCGGCCCCGAGCGGAACTATGCTCCTTGGGTGCGGATCTTCGACCAGGCCGGCAACTTGCTCAATCAGTTCCTGGCCTACAGCGGCACCTTCAAGGGTGGCGTCGATGTGGCCGTGGGCGATGTCAACGGCGACGGCAAGCTAGACATTGCCACGTCGATGCTCTCCGGCGGCAGCCAGGTCAAGACGTTCAAGAACGTCATTCCCCTGGCCGCCGCGGTCCTCCCCAAGACCTCCTTCTCGGCCTACAGCAGCTTCTATCCCTTCGGATCGAGCTTCAAGGGCGGGGCGGTGGTCGAGCTGGCCAATTTGGGCAAGGCGGTCACCGTCGGCGGCGTGAAGAAGCTCGACTCGAAGCAGTTCGACAGCAGGTCGGAGGTGGTTGTCGCCAATGGGTCCGGCCTGCGTTCGACCGTCAAGGCCTACAGCTACTTTGGCACCAGCACCACGGCCACGCTCGTGCGGACGTTCCTGCCCTTTAACTCGACCTTCAAGGGCGGATTGTCGCTCGATGTCGCCCGGATCGACGGTGACCTGGTGCCCGACATTATTGTCGGCGCCGGGAAAGGCGGCGGCTCGAACGTGCAAGTGCTAAACGGGCTAAACGGTGCCGTGATAAGCGCCTTCCAGGCGTTCACGGTCAATGACTCGCCCGACTACAACGCCAAGCTGGACGTTGAGGCGCAGGACGCAGATCAGGACGGCATCGCCGAATTCCTCCTGGCTGCCCGCGACTATGACGGCAAGTCTCGCGAAATTCGCCGGTTCTACTCGCTCACCGGGGAATTGGTGGACTCGTTCTTCGAGAACTACTCGAGTATCTAGCTCGGCGTATTCCCTGCATCACGCATAATCGTTACAACCCCACCCAGCCGCCCTTTCGGATCGGCTGGGTTTTTTGTTGCCGGCGGCATGTCGGGCAATCCCAACGCCCAGCGCACAACCCGCACGCGTCGGCGGGAGATTGCCTTGGCAGTCCCCCTTTTCGCTTGATTTCAGACGCCCGGCCATTCGATTCCGAATCACATCCACGTGTGGCCGCCCGCGCCGTGCTCCTGGCGCAGGTGTGATCCCGTGGCGGAATCCATGGAGGGTTTGCAATGCGCGGGACATTTCTCATGGCCGGTGCGCTATGTCTGGCGCTTGCCGGTATTAGCTCGGCTCAAGAGTTTGTGCCTCCGTTTGCCGACGCCAGCGGCTATCTGGCGTCCACCGGCATCGATGTGACCCAGGCGCCAATCCAGAAGGGCGACCTGGTCCAAGCACCGGACCTGGGCAAAGAAGGCCCTGCATGCGACTTCGATTGTTGCTTCAAGCCTTGCCAGTACCCATGCGTCTACTTCCAAGTGGATGCGCTCTATTGGGACCGCATTGGCACGGGTTGCGACGAAGCCTTGGTGATCAATACCACGACCACCGACACCCTCTTCTCGTCCGGCGATCTGGATTTCGACGGCGCCCCCGGCGCCCGCTTCCTGATTGGCTGGCAGCCGCACCATTGCAGCCATTGCTGCGCTTGGGAGTTGAGCTACTGGGGCGTGTATAACTGGAATGCCGATGGCGAGGTCACCGGCGCGGGCGACCTGGCCATTCCCGGCGACCTGGGTCTGGTGTCGAACAACTTCTTCGGGGCCGACCAGATCCTCCTCGACTATCGTTCGGAGCTGCACAACGTCGAGCTCAACTGCATTCGCTCGTGCTGCGTCGACTGCGCGAAGATCGACTTCATCGCCGGCTTCCGCTATCTGGCGCTGAACGACCAATTGGATATCATCGCGACCGACTTGCAGGAGACGACCGGCGTTTACTCGATTGATACGCACAACGACCTGTACGGCGTTCAGCTCGGCGGCCGGCTCACGCGGCCCATGCCTTACTGCTGCCGGTGGGGTCTGGAACTGACCGGCAAGGCCGGCATTTTCTACAACGACATTTCGACGGACCAGTTTGTCGACGACTTCGGCGGCACGACCGTGCCCCTCGTCCTCCGCGACGTCGCCGGCAGCCGCGACGGCGTGGCCATGCTGGGCGAAATCGGGATCGTGGCGATCCGGCCGATCAATGAGTGCTGGAACCTGCGGCTGGGCTACACGGCGCTCGGTTTGGGCGGCGTGGCCCTGGCGCCCGACCAGGTCGATTTCACCTTCACGCCCGAGAGCGGCACCGAAGTCCACCACACCGGTTGGATCTTTGCCCACGGTGCGACCGCGGGTCTGGAACGTCGCTGGTAAGCCGCTAGCGGCCGCGTTATCGCGAGTTGTTTGACTCCCTTGCTCGCAGCGCCTCTTTGCGAGCAAGGCCCCAGCGATAACCGCTCGGCCGGCCATCGGATCGAACGGCTCGATGGCAAGGAATCGCCACGGCCAGCTGGTTGGCCGCACAGGCGGCGGCCGCCGCCCGCACCGCACGCGGGCGGCCGACCTTGCGGGCCAACTGAGCATAGGTCACCGTTTCGCCGGCGGGGACTTTGCAGAGCGCCTCCCACACTATCCGCTGGAAGGCAGTCCCCTGAATGTCGAGCGGCAGAACGCTGCTTTTTGAGCCGTTGCCGCTGGAACCATCGATCAGCGCCACGACCTTCGCGACCCAGTCGCGGAATTTGGAATCGTCCTCGCGCCGATCCGCCTGAGGAAACCGCTTCTGGATCGCTTGCACTAGCTCGCCGGGAGAATCGCCCAGCTCGATCAGACAGACGCCCCGCGCGGTCGCCGCGACCAGCACAAAGCCCAGGAAGCACTCCGCCACTGCGTAGCGAATCACTTGCCCCGCGCCCCCTTGGCGATACTGAGCCGGGGTCATTCCCAGCGCATCCTTGGCGTTCCCATAGCCGCGGCTCGTAGAGCCATATCCTGCCCGGTAGAGCGCCTGCATCACCGATGGGGCGGCCGTAAGAGTCTCGCGGAGCCGCTGTGTCCGCTGTGCCTGGGCAAAGGCCTTAGGAGTAATGCCGAGGGACCGCTTGAACAAACGCTGAAAGTGAAACGGACTGAGGTCGACCGCCTGGGCCAGATCGGCGAGCTTCGGCGGCATCTGGGACCGGGCGAGAATCTCGCAGGCCCGCTCGATCGCCTCGGGGACCGCTCGCGTGCCGTCCGCGTCCTTGGGCCGGCATTTCTTGCAGGCCCGATAGCCGCGCCGCTCGGCAGCAGCCCATGTGGCAAAAAACTCGACATTTTCCCGCCGCGGACGACGCGACGAGCAACCTGGCCGGCAATAGACGCCGGTCGTCTTCACGCCGTATATGAACTCGGCGTCCGAGTCGCGCCGCTCGACAGCTTGCCACTCTTCGTCGCTGGTCTGGGTCATCCTGGTCTGGGTCGTCATAGCCATCGGCATATCTTCGTCCTCGCGTGCGAGTGCAGCTCACGGGATCATTGTAGCCCTGGCCGTGTGGTACGGGCTTCCCAGAACTTGCTCAGCAATCGGGATTCTCGGGCTGAGTTGGCGGCGGCCCGGGGAACAGGGCGACGCAGGTTTCCAAGCGGACGCCTTGCTTGTCGGCCAGGGCAAACTGCTTCGGCCCCCACAGCGTCACGCCGGCATGCCGCCCGTCCGGCGCGAGCAAATAGAGCCACAGGTTGAACCGTGGCCGGCCTTGAGCGTCCTTCTGCTCGGGATGTGCGCGGGCGGCAATGCGCCGCAGAATCGCCAGGCCCGATTCCTCCGGCGAGCGGCCCTCCCGCATCAACTCAACAGCCGCGAATGATGAGAGGTTCTCGAGATTGGCCTCGCCGTGCCCCAAGCTGCCGCAGGTTCCCGCTTCGTTGTCGGCAAAGAGGCCTGCACCGAGGATCGGCGAATCGCCCACGCGGCCGGCGATTTTGAAGGCGTGGCCGCTGGTGCTGGTGCAGCAGGCCAGATCGCCCCGGTCGTCGAGCGCGGCGACATGGACCGTGCCTATCGTAGGCATCTCGCTCCGCGAGATGTGCCCCTCACGCGGAGCGTGAGGACTACGATAGCTGGCGAACCACGCGGCAACGTCCGCTTCCACGTCCTCGGCTGGCGGCTCGCGCCAGTCGTCGATGTTCGAGCGAATCCGCTTCCAGTGCAGCCAGATGCGGCGAGCGGTGTCGGTGAGCAGGTTTTCCTCGACGAAGCCGTTGGCCCGCGCGAATTGCAGGGCGCCTTCGCCGGCCAGGAGCACGCGGTGCGTCTGCGCAAGCAGCAAGCGGGCGACCTGCGAAGGATGGCGGACATTGCGCAATGCCGCGACACCGGCCCCGCGGCGGGTCTTGCCGTCCATGACCCCCGCGTCCAGCTCGACGATGCCGTCTTCATTGGGAATACCGCCATAGCCGACGCTGTGCTCCAGCGGATCGTCCTCGACGAGCGTGACCCCTGCAACGCAGGCATCCAGCGGCCTTGCTCCGGCCAGCAAAAGCTCGCGGGCCTTGGCTGCCGCGTTTAGGGCGTTGTGCGAAGCGATGACTTTCATGATGATCGTGGCGTAGGACGGATTGGAAATCCGTCATACCGGAAATTGTCTGGACGGATTGGAAATCCGTCATACGGGAACCGACTATGATATTCGACGGTAAGCTGCTGGCCATCGCCATCGCCCGCCAGGCCAAGGGAAACATGGAAAACGTGGAAGCGATCGAGGCAGTAGCCGGGGAGGGGCTCATCGGCGACCGCTACGGCGCCGGCATCGGCGCGGCTCAATTCCAGGGCCGCCGCAAGCCGGAGAACGAAGTGACGCTCATCGCGCGCGAGGCAATCGAGGCTGCCAACGACGAACACAACATGACCATCGCTCATCTCGACACGCGGCGGAACCTGCTCACCGAAGACGTTCCGCTCAACGAACTCGTGATGAACACCTTTCGCGTCGGCCCAGTGCTTTTGCGCGGCCTGGAGCTATGCGAGCCGTGCGGCTACTTGGAGCGGCGGACGTATCCCGGAATCAAGGCGGCGCTGACGCACCGCGGCGGGCTGCGCTGTTGTGTCGTGGAAGGTGGCGAGCTACGAGTCGGCGATGCGATTCGGCCTTCGTAAGCGGTGCTTTTTCAAGCCGCGCCACGCTGGCTTTCGGCCCGCGCCGCCGCCTTGCCCGCCAGCACCGCGATCAATCGGTCCCGTGCGCCGTCGCGAATGATTCGGTGCTCCAGGAACGCCTGGTCCGTCCAGCCGCGGAGCTTGTCTTCATCGACCGGGTCCTGCACGTGATGCTTGCAGCTCCCCGCCGGCCAGCGATACGGCACGGACACGATCACCAGCCGGCCTGCCGCCAGCAGACGCTGAGCAAACTCCCGGGCCGGGCCGACGTGTTCGAGCACCTGGAGACACAGCACGAGGTCAAACGGCTCGGGCGGCTTGTACTCGAGGAAGTCGCCAACGAGGCAGGTCGCGCCGGGGATCGGCTTGTCGCACAAATCGATGACTGTCTTCGACGCGATCCAATCGAGCTCGCAAACAAGCGGCGTGCCGTTGGGGCCGACGTCGAGCACCGACTTGGCCGCAGGGGCGTATTTGCGGGCCAGGCGCAAAACCTCGGCGTAGTAGCGCATCTTGCGGCGGCTCTGCCAGTAGTGGTCGTCACTCTTGGGCGATGTCTTGGACAAGGGGCCGCCGGATTGCGGCCGAATCAATTGCACCAATCGGTCGAGAATTCTGCACATGCGCCGCTCCGCGAGGAATGCCACTGGCGGGATTCAAGCGGAGCATCGGCGGACGATCAATGCCGACTCAAGCACTTTTTGGGCGAAACCGTGCTAGCACCCTGCGATCCGGCAGCTCATCACTCCGGGATCGTGTGGACGAGCTTCACCGGCTCGGCCCGGCCGTCGGTGGTAATCATCAGCGGGACGGTAAAGACGACGGAGCCGACCTTGCACACGCCCTCTGCCTTTTTCTCGCAATAATAGTAATTCAGCGAGACCGTGACCTCGTCGTCGCCATGGCTGGTGACGGGGACCGTTGCTTCGAACTCCGCCACGGGGCTGGGCAGCTTCACTCGCCCCATGGCCGTGCGATCAACCGGCCCGCCAGCTTTGGTCGCATCAACCCAATACGACATCGGGGCGTCCGGATTCACCTTCCAACCCGCGGGATATTTCAGCGACACGGCCAGCTTGACCTTCCCATCGACCGGCTTGACCGCCTGAGCCTGTAGCTTCTCCTGGACGGCCCCCTTGAAGCTCGGCTTTTTGGGCGCAGTGTTTGTGGCGGCTGGCTGCACATTAGAACTTGCGGGCTGGGCTGATCCCGTCGCGCCGCTGGTTGCCGCACGCGGAGCCGATCCGACCGCCTGTCCGGGCGTCGTCAAGCCGGCAATCGTCAGCGTCGCGACTTTGTTTGTCGCCAGATCAAGCGTCCGCAACAGGTGATTATTGGTGTCAGCGATGTAAAGCTTGCCTTTGGCGTGCGCGAGGCCCGCTGGCTCATGAAACTCGGCCGGATCGTCGCCGCGACCCGGTTTGCCCGTGCCGGCGATCGTCTTTGTCTCGCCGTTTTTGGCGTCCACAACCTTGATCTTGTGATTATAGGTGTCGGCGACGTAAATCTTCCCTTTCAGATAGACCACCTCCAGGCAATGCTGAAGCTTCGCGTCCTTCCGCGGCCCGTCCTGATCGCCGAACGCAAAGAGCCGCCCGCTATCGAGATGGTCCGACCCGACGACGGTCTTCACGCGGCCTCGCGGATCGAATGGCACCGCCCGGATAGAACTCCCTTCGCTATCGGCCACATACAGCCACGTCCCGTCCGACGTCAGCCCGCTCGGCTGGGCGAATGACGAAAAACCCTGCATATATGGCCGCTTCGGCAAGAGCGAGCCATCGACAATGTCCTCGCGGCCGTTGCCGGCATAAGGGCCGATCTCCTTCTCACTGAGCGGCATTTTCCAAATCTGGTGCGGTCCGGCCATCGCGATGTACAGATCGCTCTTATGAACCCACAGGGCCCACGGGCTGTTGAGGGCCATGCCGCCGGGCAGGCCGACGAATCGATCGGGCAGGCGACGGGGTTCGACCGCATCGAGGCCCGGCCACGGATGCTCGGCTTGCTCGCCGGTGCCCGAGATGGTCGTCACCGTTTTCGTCGCCAGATTCACTTTCCGCAGCATGTGGTTCTCGGTATCGGCGACGTACAGCGTGTCGCCAGCCAGTGCACAGCCCTGCGGGTGATTGAACGACGCGGTCCGATAGTCGCCATCGGCACGGCCGATCTCGCCGCTGCCGATGATGTCGATCAGCTTGCCATCGAGCGACGCGATCACAAGGCGGTTGTGGTTCGAATCCGTGATGAAGAGCCGCTCGCCTGCCTCGTCGGCCAGCACCTTGCCTGGGAACCGCAGCGGCGTCGCTTCCTCGCTGGCCGATTCCGGCAACAGGGCAAACGGCTTCTCATCGAGCAGCTTCGCGCCGCGGTAATACGGAATGGCGCCGCTGAGGACCGCGCGGACTTCCTCGGCCTTGAACTCGCCGCCGCGATAGGCCACGATGTCCCCCTGCGGATCGATCAAGACGATCGTCGGCCAACTATTCACGCCGTAGGTGTCCCAAATACGATGGTCGGCGTCGTTCACGACCGGGTGGTCGATCTCATACCGCAAGATCGCCGCCCGAATGTTGTCGGCGTCCTTTTCGGTCTCGAACTTGGCGGAATGTACGCCGATTACCACGAGTTGATTGGCGAATTCCTTCTCCAACTTCTTGAGTTCGGGCAGCACGTGCATGCAATTGATGCAGCAATACGTCCAGAAATCCAGCAGCACGAATTTCCCCTTCAGGTCCGCTTTGCTGAGCGGCTTGGTATTCATCCACTGCATCCCCTTGGGAAAATCGGGGGCCTTGAACCGCTTCTCAAACGGATCGGCAGCCTTGAGCCCGGCATCGCCGCCCGCCCCGCCGTGCTCGGCGGCTTGGCCGGCAGTCGCTTGGCCGGCTGTCTCTTGACCGGCAGCTTCTTGCCCGGCCGCCTCTGGGCTGGCGGTGGCGATTTGATCTGAAGCAGGTTCAGAAGGTGGAGCGGCGAGTGCGACGGCTGGCTCGGTAGGGGCCGTCGGCTGGAAGGCGGTTGTTTCAGCAGGGGCGGCGACGGCCACCACCGGCGCGGTCACCGGCAGGCTTGCGGCAGGTTCATACACCGCTCCAGGACCACCCGCTGGCACGACAGCGGCGGGAACAGCCGGAACTGCTGCCGGCTGAACGACGGGGGGCGGCGGCGGCGGAATGGTCGCTGCCGTGGCGACCGGAGCCGGCGGCGCCGATTGCTGGCAGCCAGCAATTGCCAAGGCGGCCAAAGCCGGGACCATAACCAGACAGAACCTCGCTCCGCCCAAGCAGTTACGCACAGATATCCCGGATTTGCTCATGTCTGCTCCCTGCGGTGATAGTCTGCTCGCGGACCTCGCACTGGGTTCCTATCGTACCGGACCCGGCTGCAGAAGTGAACTCAATATCGCCTATCCCTGGGCGGGTTCACGATCTGAGCTGTGTAACATTCAAGGCCTCTCCCGTCCGCCCCGGATGAACGGGATTGCCCGGCCATGCGACAATACTCCGCAAGCCTGCCGCAACGTCAGAAGCTCCCAAGCCGTTCTCGCGTAATGTCCCATGTCTCGTTTTCGATTTTCTATCGCCGGATTCTTCCTGGTCTTGACGCTAGTGGCTTTTGGGCTGGCTGCCACCGTGTCGCAGTCCGAGCTGGCCGGCAGTGCCGCCTTCACGGTCTTTTTGGGACTGTTGTGTCTGGCCACGGCCGGCGCGATTCTCCGCGTGCTCCCCGAGCGTGCTTTCTGGCTCGGCTTTGCACTCTTTGGGTGGACCTATTGGATGTGCGAGTTCGAGGTCGAGTTGCCTTCGTCGCGAGGGGGCGTCCTCCGCGGCATTTTCTTTTCAGGGCCGATCTCCAGCCCCGGCCAGACCCGGCCGGGACTCGTCACAAGCCACCTGATTCAATACCTGGCATCGAACCTCGCCCCCAGCCGCACGGTCGGCTCGAAAGTCATGGGCCAGTGGCGCGGCGGCAGTTACTACTCCGGCACCATTTCGGAAGCAAGGGGCGAAGAGTACCTGATTATCTGGGATGACGGGAGCAGCCCGCAGTGGACCCACACGACGCAGATCCTTCCGAACTCGCCGTCGATCCTGGTTGCCGGCCACTCGCTCTGCGGCGGCCTGTTTGCCCTGATCGGCGGCGCCCTGGCCGCCATTCTGTTCGGCGGCGTCGCTTCTGAGCGCCGCGCGACGGAATCTCAGGCTTCTGGCCGGCCTCCCACCGGGGCGTGAAGTGCGGTTTGTACCGCGGCCGTCCGCTAGAATGGAATCCAGACGGCCAATGACCACACACAAACCACCATCGCCGACCACGCCCCGCCTGCGTCCGCCGCAGTTCGGTTTGCGGACGTTGCTCTTCGTCGTAACGGTGTGCGCAGTGCTCGCGGCCCTGAGCAAGTGGGTCACCCCCTTGGTCTTCCTCTGCCTGGTTTTCCTGGCGCTAACGATCATCGCCCATGTCGCCGGCAACGCCATTGGCACCCGCCTGCGCGAAATCGGCAGCCATCCTCCCGCCAGCGA
>JAKEHX010000436.1 GCA_022614795.1 Planctomycetaceae bacterium
AGCGGCCCTGCTCGAGATAGACGTGGATTGCCCCCATGGTCTTGCCGTCGTTCACCAGCGGCACGCAGAGGGCGTCGGCAAAGTGCGCCAGGCTGCCGGTGTCGCCGGCCGAGCGCTGGTTATCGACCCAGACCGCCTTGCGCTCGCGGGCCACCAGCTGCGTGAGCTGCTCGCTCATGCGGACTTTGCCGGCGGCCTCTTCGGGGACGACGAGCTTGGGCTTGAGCTGTCCGTCGTCCGAAACCCAGAGGAAGCCCACGACCGAGGCCCGCGACCGCTCGCGCAAGAGGTCGAGCGACGTGCGGATCACCTCGTCGGGGTCGGTGCAGCTGAGGAGCTTCAGGCTGAGCTGGTGCAGCGTGAGGAAATCGTGGGCCCGGTCGCTGTCGCGGAGGGCTTCGAGCACGAAGTGGCCGGTGTCGCTGACCAGCATGTTGCGGTCGCGGACAATCGTCTGCGTGTGCTCGGGCTGCGAGTTGTCGACCGGCGCGGTGGCCGATTGCTTGAATTGAAACTCGGTCGAGCCGACCTTGATGAGGCTGTCGGCAACGACGCGGGCCTCGTCGGCCTTCTGGCCTTCGACGTAGGTGCCGTTGCGGCTGCCGGCGTCGCGAACCCACCACTCGTTGTTTTCGCAGGTCAGGATTGCGTGGACGCGCGACGACAGCGGGTCGGTCAGCACGATGTCGCATTCCAGCCCGCGACCGACGCGGTTTTGCCGCCTGTCGTCGAGGACGAATTGCGACCCCGAACGCGTTCCCGAGGTCATCACGAGGTAAGAATACACGGCTGGGCGGCAGACGAGAGAATAGGGCGAAGGTCCCGCGGGAGGGACCCGGCAGTTCAATATAATAGAGCCAGTGTAAAAACGCCTACCCCTTGTTTTCGGCGGTCGAATGACGAGCGAGCGGACCTCGGTTTTGGAGGAGAACAGCCAGGGCCAAGAGCCCAGGGCCGGCTTGTTGCTCGTGGGACACGGCACCCGCAGCCGCCGCGGGATCGACGAGTTTCACCAGCTCGCCGATCAGGTTGCCAGACAGATCGCCCCGACCGCGGTGGAGCCGGCTTTCCTCGAAATGTGCGAGCCGACGATTCGCAGCGGGCTGGGGCGGCTGATCGAGCGCGGCGCAACGCACGTCGTGGTGTCGCCGCTATTGCTGTTTGCGGCCGGACATGCCAAGCGGGACGTTCCGCGGGCGGTAAGCGATGCGCTTGCCGAGATGCATAGCGACGGCCGCGTTACCACGACGCTGGCCGGACACCTTGGTTGCCATCCGGCGATTCTCGAGCTTTCGGCGCGGCGATTTGCTCAGTCTCTACACGGCCATGACGAAGTACGCGCGAGCGAAACATGCCTTGTGCTCGTGGGCCGAGGCAGCCCCGACGAGACGGCGATCGCCCAGATGCACGAATTTGCCCGCTTGCGAACGGCCATGACACCGCTCGCCCAAACGCACGTCGCCTTTCTGGCGATGGCTCAGCCGCTTGTCGGTGACATATTGCCGCAGCTCGCCAGCCGCGGTTTGCCGCGGATTGTGGTCCAGCCGCACCTGTTGTTCCATGGCGAGCTGTACGACGCCTTGCTGGCCAAAGTGGCAGAATGTCGCCGCCTGAACCCTGCCACCCAGTGGATCGTAACGTCTTATCTGGCCTGCGATTCGGCTTGCGGCAGCCCGCCTGACGAACTTGTAACACGAGCAGTCATCGACCGGGCCAGGGCCGCGGGGATTCGTGTTGTCGCATCCTTGCACGGCGGATAGAATTCGGGGCTGACTTGCTTCCACCAAGGTGGGGGCTTAGGATCGACTTTTACGTATGGATTCGCGAATGTACGAGGCGTAGGGAGCTTACGCCGACTTTTCCCACGCGGTTTGGACAAAGGGACTGTATGCGCGGTATTCGACTTTTAGCGTCTTCGGTATTCGAGCCCCGTAACCTGGTGCTGTCGGCCTTGCTGGGCCTGTGTGCCTATGCCGCCCTGACCGGCCTGATGCCGACCGGCCCTCGAATCACCGAGGCGGTTGAAGCCAAGCCGGTCACACAGACCACCGGGCCGAGCGTGAGCGACCGAAACGTGACCCGCGCGGTGACCTACCTGATGAAGCGGGAACATCTCTCCAAGCATCCGCTGGACGACGAGATTTCGCGCCGCGGCCTGGATCTGTTCCTGAAGAGCCTCGACAACATGAAGCTCTACTTCAATCAGGCCGATGTGGACGAGTTCAATCAAAAGAAGAACGAACTGGACGACCTGGTCGGGGCGGGGGACATCAGTTTCGCCTACACCGTTTTCAATCGGTTGCTCAAGCGGATCGACGAGCGGGTGGCGCTGGTCGATGAGCTGCTCAAGGGCGATTTCGACTTCGCCGCCGATGAGGTGCTGATCACCGATCCGGACAAGCTGACGTATCCCAAAACGCCCGAAGAGGCCCGCGCCCGCTGGACCCAGCGGCTGAAGTACGACCTCTTGCTGCTGAAGGCCGAGAAGACCGCCGAGAAGAAGGAAGGGGTCGCCCCGCCCAGCAACGAAGATCCGAAGGAGCGGCTCAAGCGGCGGTATCACAGCTTCGCCAAGCGGATGCACCAGACCGACAGCAACGAATTGCTCGAAATGTACCTGTCGGCGATCACCAACGGCTTCGACCCGCACAGCACCTACATGGCCCCGGCGTCGAGCGAGAACTTCGACATTATCATGAGCCTGCACCTGGAAGGGATCGGCGCCCAGCTCAAGGTCGATGACGGGCATACCGTGATCGACAAGTTGATTGCCGGGGGAGCGGCCGCCAAGCAGGGCGATCTGAAGGTTGGCGACCGCGTCGTCAGCGTCGGTCAAGGCGACGAAGGCGAGATGGTCGATGTGGCCGAGATGAAGCTGAACGACGTGGTCAAGCTGATCCGCGGCCGGGCCGGCTCGATCGTCAAGCTCGGCGTCATGTCGCCGGCTGGCGGCGATCTCAAGATCATCAAGATCACGCGGGCCAAGGTCGAGTTGAAAGAGAGCGAAGCCCGCGCCGAGATCATCCAGGAAGGGAAAAAGTCGGATGGCACGCCCTTCCAGATCGGCGTGATTGACCTGCCGAGCTTCTACATGGACATGACCAAGGCCCGAGACGGCACGGCCGATTTCAAGTCGTGCAGCCGCGACGTCCGCCGGATTCTCGACGACTTCAACACGAAGAAGGTCGATGCGTTGGTGCTCGACCTGCGCCGCAACGGCGGCGGGAGCCTGACCGAGGCGATCAACCTGACCGGCTTCTTCATCGAGGACGGCCCGGTGCTCCAGGTGAAGGACCCCGACGGCCGCGTGCAGCAATACGACGACACGGACCGGGGCATCCTCTGGAAGGGCCCGCTGGTCGTGATGACGAGCAAGTTCAGCGCCAGCGCCAGCGAGATTCTGGCCGGTGCTATCCAGGATTACGGCCGCGGCCTGATCATCGGCGACTCGGCGACCCACGGCAAAGGGACTGTGCAGACGATGGTCGAGATCGGCCCGCAGCTATTCCGCACGAGCAATCCACAGGATCTCGGTTCGCTGAAGCTGACCGTGCAGCAATTCTATCGCCCCAGCGGCGACAGCACGCAGCAGCGCGGCGTGCTGGCCGACATTACGCTGCCGTCGCTCACTGACCATATGGACGTCGCCGAGGGGGACCTGGACTATCCGGTCGCCTTCGACAAGGTGCAAGCGACTCCCTTCAACCGCTACGACAACGTGTCGCCGAATGTGATTGGTTCGCTGAAGGAACAGACCACGCAGCGGCTGGCCAAATCGATGGAGTTCCAAAAGCTCCAGAAAGACATCGAGCGGTACGTGGAGCAGAAGGCCAAGAAGGAAGTGCCGCTCAACGAGCAGAAGTTCATGGCCCGCCGGGCCGAACTTGATGCCGACAAGGAAGAGGAGAAAACCTTCGAGCATCAGGCCAATGGCGATGGCGACGACAAGGTCTTCAAGCGGAATTACTACAACAACGAGATCTTGAACATCACGCTCGATTACCTGCGGCTCTTGGGCAAGGATAAGGTGGCCCAGGCCAACTAACCAACTGCCGTTGGAAGCACCAAATCGCAAGCATCAAGCACCAAACAATTCTCGAAGCACCAAATCAAAATGACTGAAACGTCCCGTGCGGCGTTTCGGTCATTTTTTTGGTGCTTTGGATTTGTTTGTAATTTGGTGCTTGGGATTTGGTCATTCGCCCGTCACGTGAGCGGCACGCGCAGCCCGTCGTAACCCAGCTCCATCCCCGCCGGCAGCGTGGCATTTGTCCGCTCGTGGCCCAAATCGTGGGCGATGTGCGTGAAGATCGTCCGCTTCGGCCGCAGCTGCCGGGCGATTTCAATCGACTCGTCGAGCGAGAGGTGCGTGATGTGCGGGCGGATGCGAAGCGCGTCGAGCACCAGCACGTTGAGGCCCGCCAACAGCGCCATGCTCTCTGCCGGAATCGCCTTCACGTCGGTGCAGTAGGCGACGTTGCCCACGCGAAACCCGAGCACCTCGAACTTCGGGCCGTGCAAGAGCCGCACGGGGGTGATTCGCGCCCCCAGCACGTTGAACGGCGCCAGGCCGATCCGCCGGAATTCGAGCTGCGGCACGGCCCCGTGATGAGTCGGCTCTTCGCCGTGAAAGGCATAGTCGAACGAGCGACGGATTCGCTCCTCGACGCGCTCTTCGCAGTAGAGCGGCACTGGAGAGTCCAGATAGAACGGAAAGAGCCGCAAGTCGTCCAGGCCAAAGATGTGGTCGGCGTGCTCGTGGGTGAAGAGGACGGCGTGAACGATGCCCACCCGCTCGCGCAGGAGTTGCTGGCGGAGGTCGGGGGGCGTATCGATGAGCAGGTTTCCTTCGGGCAGACCGACGAGCGCGGCGCAGCGCGTCCGCTTGTCGCGCGGATCGGTGCTTGTGCACACCTCGCAGGGGCAGCCCAGCGACGGCACGCCGACGCTCGTGCCCGTTCCCAGCAGGATAAACTGGCCGCGGATGTCGGTGGTGAGCACGTCGCAGAGCACGATGCAAAGCCCCGACCAGTGGTCGGGGTGAATGGCTGGTGTTCGCCGCGTTTGGAGTGTTAGCCGGTTATCGAATCACCCTGACCAATGGTCAGGGCTTTGATCGGTCAGCGCTTTGAATGTTCAGGTTGGCACAGCCGATCCAGGCTGGCAAGGGCGTCGTTTCGCCTTGCATCGCCGGATCGATCTTCCTACCATCCCGCCGCTGACGACTGCTCTGCGCTGCTGGTGCTGACTCGCCACATGCTGGGGAGCCGATAATAGCGTCGCAGGGGCGCCGAACAATGGCTTGATGGGCGCGTCCACCCGACAAGTAGTAGGCACACTCCGTGTGCCGTCAACGCACGGCACACGGAGTGTGCCTACAACAGTCGGTTAACGCTCCCCCGGGCTTAGGCGCCCACTTTTATGACTGCGGGCTCTCTCATTCGCGGGGCCACGGCAATTTGCGGAGTATTCGTCTGCCTATGCGACCTGTAGGGACCGCCCTCTGTGGCGGTCCGCGACGCGCGCATGGAACGCCACAGAGGGCGTTCCCTACAGAGTCGGTCCGCGTATGATGAAGGCATGCGAAGCCTGGACGAAAAGCGGGCCGATCTGCTGGCGGCGCTGGCACGCCTGGAAAGCTGTGCCGTCGCGTTCTCGGGCGGTGTCGATAGCGCGGTCGTGGCCAAGGCCGCGGCCCTAGCGCTCGGCGAGCGGGCCGTTGCCGTCACCGGGACCAGCGCCAGCCTGGCCAGCGGCGAACTGGAGCAGGCCCAGCAGCTCGCCCGTCTGATCGGCATTCGCCACGTCGTGCTCCATACGCACGAGCTGGATAGCGGCGACTATACGCGCAACGCGCCGGACCGCTGCTTTCATTGCAAGACCGAGCTTTACTCGCGGCTGGCGGAATTGTTGCCGCGGCTGGGAGTGCGGACGATCGTCAACGGGGCCAATGCCGACGATTTGGGCGATTATCGGCCGGGCATGCAAGCCGCCGCAAACCACGCGATCGCCAGCCCGCTGGCCGAATGCGGCCTGGCCAAGAGCGACGTCCGCGAGCTGGCCGCCGCTTGGGGGCTGCCCGTTTGGGACAAGCCGGCCACGCCGTGCCTCTCCAGCCGGATTGCGTATGGCGAAGAGGTGACGCCCGAGCGGCTGGCCATGATCGACCGGGCGGAGCAGTATCTCCGCGGCTTGGGGCTGCGGGAATTCCGCGTCCGCTACCACAAGGGGGACATGGCGCGGATCGAAGTGCCCCTGGCCGAATTGCCGCGGCTCGTCGAGGCCAGTGAGCGGCAGAACGTGACGGCAGAGTTCCGCCGGCTGGGATTCAAATTCGTGACGCTCGACCTGGAAGGCTTCCGCAGCGGGAGCCTGAACCAGCTCGTGCAGATAAGTGGGGCAGGCTTCTAGCCTGCCATAAAAACTCAGCGGACCTCGCTGACGCTTCGCGCTAGTAAGGACCGCTGACAATATCTCTGCTCGCCCGCGTCGTCAGCGCCGCAAAGATCTTGGCCTCAATCTGATCCGAAACGAGCCGCACGGCGGAATCGGCGAAGAGCAGGTTCGCGCCGCCCGCGTGGAAGCTGTAGGCCTCGTTGTTGTTGGTGCAGTTCATCACGCACTCGCCCAGTTCCTGGCCCGGCCCAGTCGTCAGGTAGTCGGAGCCGTCCAAAGCGATCTCGTAGTTCGGATCGGCCCAGCCGGCGTCGGGAGCGACTCCCGCCGACCGCCGCCGGCCGACGCGCCACAGCTCGGGCCGGCCGGCGTCCTCGACCAGGGTGATCGTCTGCGAAAGGCCATCCATCACGTCCGCGGCCCGCAGCGGCTGGAAGATCAAGAGGCCGTTCTCATCGGGCGGGTCATAAAGCGGCCAGCCGGCAATGCGGCAATACTTGGCGTTGACGCCGTGCGTGGGCGCGTAGTCGCCAGCAGCCGGAAGAATATCGGGCTGCGAACTGTCAACCCGTGGTCCCGACGGCGCGGAGGGGCAGATCAGAATCGCCAGCCGCGACTGCACCGCCAGGCGATTGGCCGGATCGTCCCAGTCCTTCTCACGGTCGTAGCGTAGGTTTGACTGCTCGACGAAGGGCAAAAGCTGGCTAAAGACGGTGCCCCTCGGCGAGACCATGCGATAGCCGGCAGGGAAATGGCCGTAGGTCCCTTCGTGCAGATGCAAGGCATGGCCCCACTGCCGCAGATGGTTCTGGCACTGCGCCCGGCGGGCCGATTCGCGGGCGGCTTGAATGGCGGGCAAGAGGAGGGCGACCAGGAGGCCGATGATCGCAATGGTGACCAACAGCTCAATGATCGTAAAGCCGCGGCGGGAGCGGATGGCCATGGCAAGGCCTCCGGACGCGTGATACCCAGGCAGCGAGGGAATATCGTACCGTCAGGCAAGGCGGGGTACAAGAAAGTAGGTCCCGACCGCCGGGCGGGACTTCGCTGTCCAGATGCAGCGTTCCCCGCTACTGCGATGGTAGAGCGCGGCGTATCGCCTCGACCACGCCCGCCATCGTGTATTCCTTCGCCTCGGCGGCCGGCTCGAAACCCAGCTCGCGGAGCGTTGCGCTCGTGATCGGACTGATGCTGACGAGTTTTGTTTTCCGGAGCGAATCGCCGAATAGTTGCACCAGCGAGCGGGCGATGGCGGAGCTGGTCACGGTCGTCCAATCGATCTGGTCGGCGGCCAATTGCTCGGCAATCGCCGGATCGGGTCGCTCGACATCAATGCTTTCGTAGACGACGACTTGTTCGACAACCGCGCCGGCCTTGGTCAACTCTTCCGCCAGCACCTCCCGCCCGCGGCTGGCGCGGACCAGGAGGAATCGCTTGCCGGCGGCGCCCCCTTTCAGGGCCTGAGCGAGCGACTCGGCGCGGAATTCGTCGGGCACCAGATCCGGCCGGAGATGATATTTTGCTAGTTCGTCCGCGGTACCGGGGCCGATGGCGGCGATCTTGATTTTGCCGAGGGCGCGAAGATCAAGGCCGTTATGCGCCAGGCGATCGAAGAAGTGCCGGACGCCGTTGCTGCTGGAGAAAACAAGCCAATCGAAGGCATCGAGGAGCTGGACCGCGCGATCGGACACGTCGGTGATCCGCAACGGACGGATTTCAATCGCCGGCTGCAAGAGGACTTCGGCCCCTAGCTGAGCAAGCGGCCCCGCGAGGTCGGCCGCCTGGTGGGCGGGCCGCGTGACCAGTACGCGCTGACCAAACAGCGGCCGCCCTTCAAACCACGACCACGCCGTGCCTTGCGCCGCAACGTCACCGATGATGAATACCACTGGCGGCCGGAGTTTTGCGTCGTGCACGACAGCCGCTACATCGGCGAGCGTCGTATCGAGCCGCTTCTGATCGGGCAGGCTGACGCGGCGGAGGATGGCGACGGGCGTCGCAGCGGGCTTGCCTGCGGCAATCAGGGCCTGCGACCAATGCTCAACAGTCGTCACCCCCATATAGAACACGAGCGTCCCGGGAAAGCGGGCCAGGGCGGCATAGTCGAGCGAGGAATCCGCCTTGCCCGAGTCCTCCTGGCCTGTCACCAGGGCAACCGCCGAAGCCGCATCGCGATGGGTGATGGGAATTCCGGCGTAGCTGGCCGCGGCCACGGCAGCCGTGATTCCCGGGACGATCTCGAACTCAATTCCGTGCGCAACGAGAAAATCGAGTTCTTCCGCCGCGCGGGCAAAGACCATGGGATCGCCGCTTTTGAGGCGGACGACGGTCTCGAAAACCTCTGCTCCCATGAGCAGCCGCTGGTTGATTTCGTCCTGCGTCGCGACCCGCCCGCTGCCGTGCTTGCCCAGCGACACGAGAATCGCGTCAGGCCGGCAGTGCGAGAGAATGGCCGGGTTGGCGAGGTAGTCGTACAGCACGACGTCGGCCCGCTTCAGGATTTCGACCGCGCGAAGCGTCACCAGGCCCGGATCGCCCGGACCGGCGCCAACCAGATAGACTTTGCCCTTGGCCATATAATTAATCGCAATTCACACGGAACGCCACGG
>JAKEHX010000437.1 GCA_022614795.1 Planctomycetaceae bacterium
ATTGCAAATTGATCATTGCAAATTGATCATTGCAAATTGGTCCCAGGTAGTGAACCAAACCGGATTATAGGCCGTCTTGAAAGGTGCAGGCCACAGCGATCGGAGCTGGTGGTATAGCTGGTGGTATAGTAGAGTTACAGTCTCGAAGCGGGCCGGACGGCCGCTGCCGATGTGAATCGGGAGAGGAAAGTCCGGGCTTCAGAGGACAGGGTGGTCGCTAACGGCGACCGGCCGCAAGGCTCGGGATAGTGCAACAGAAAGCAGACCGCCGCACGTCCGCGCGTGAGCCCCCGTCTTGTCGCGCGGCGCGGTAAGGGTGAAACGGTGCGGTAAGAGCGCACCAGCAGCCGGGGCGACCCGGCTGGCTTGGCAAACCCCACCCGAAGCAAGGCCAAGCAGGGCGTCCGCGCCTTTCTCCTTCGGGAGAGCGCCTCCCTCACGGGAGCGCTAGGCGCGCGGGCTGGTCCGGCCCGCTACCAGGCGCCCGGGTAGGCTGCTGGAGGCGCCGGGCAACCGGCGTCCTAGAAAAATGGCCGTCCTCCGCCCAGGCCTTTTGGACGGGCGGAGACAGAACCCGGCTTACAGGCCCGCTTCGAGACTGTCTTTTAATCTGCCACTTGCAATGTTCAATTCGCAATTCGCAATCGGAACCGGCGCAGGAGCCAGCTCAACGATTGCAAATTGCGAGCGCTAAGGCAGAGGGCTAGGCCTCCGCCTCTTCCGGCACGAACTCGCCGTTGATGACATGCAGCAGCTTGCTGATGCAGAGCTGGTTCATGCTCGTCTTGCGGTCGTGGGCTTCGGCCCGCAGCGATTCGTGCAGGCTCTTGGGCAGGCGAACCGTGATGACGCGGGTCGGCTCCTTGCCTTCAGCCAGAGCACCCCGCTCGCGGAGGCGGGCCAGCATTTGCTGGATTTCTGAGTACTCGGGCGTCTTTTCGAAAGCCGCCAGCTCTTCGGGCGAGGCGAACAGCTTCCGAACGAGGCCATCCACCCCCAGGACTTCGCGGAAGAACGTGACCCAGTCGGGCTGCTGCTGGAACATTTCGGCAGCGATCCTTTGGGCGGCTTCCTTGCGGTCTTCCGGGGTCTGAACAGGGGTTGCAACAGCCATCTCCATTGCCGGCTCCTTCCAATGCGTACGGGATAATCAGCGAACACAAGCACTCCGCAGCCACCGAGGCTGGGGTTTGACAAAAAGTAGAAAACAAGTCAAGAGCAGCACTGAAGTCGTTGCAGTGCTTGCACTTAGCGATAGCAGTCGGTGCATGCCCGTTTTTCGTCATGCCTGCGCGATTTGCCAGCACCGTGGTGCTTGCACAATTCTTGTGCAAGCAGAAAAGTCACATCCACCCAAGTGTCTAGCCCGGACCCCCATAAGAACCGCCAAAGTTTCACAATGGGCGAGTAGGCGGGGCTAGGGCTGGGCGTTAGAGCTAGGGGTAGGGGTTAGGGCTAGGGAAGGAACGAGTGGACCTACGACTGGCCCCTAGCCCTAGCCCCCAGCCCTAGCCCCTCTTAATTCCGTGCCGCTGCCAATCGAATTTTTTTGGCAATTCGTCATACTGAGTCGGTCGCGAGCATTCGTCTCGCGGTGTTGACGGGGCTTATAGTGGCAAAACGTAACGTCTTTCGAGACAAGGCTCTGATGAGCGGCCTGGTGACCCAGGCCCAGCTCGACACCGCGCTATTGACGGCTGCGGTCGGCACGTCGGGCGAGTCGCTGGCGGCCACGGAAATCGACGACGAGCTGCTGGCCGCACGCCTCGTCGAGATGGGCGTGCTGACGCCTTATCAGGCTCAGGAAATCAAAAGCGGCCGCGACAAGTTCACGCTCAAGGACTACACGATTACGGGCTGGATCGGCCAAGGGGGCATGGGCCGGGTCTATCTGGGCGTGCACCAGGTGCTCGGCCGGCAATGTGCGATCAAGGTGCTGCCGTTCGAGCGCGCCACACCCGAGGCGATCAGCAACTTCATGCGCGAGGCCCGCACGCAGGCCCAGCTCGATCATCCCAATCTCGTGCGCGTCTACGACGCCGGCCGCGACGGCAGTACGCACTTCCTGGTCGTCGAATATGTCCCCGGCACCGATCTCCGCAAAGTGGTTCGTTCGCAAGGGCCGCTGACCCAGCAGCAAGCGGCGAGCGTGATTCTTCAGGCAGCGCGTGGCCTGGACTATGCCCACAAGCGCGGGCTCATTCACCGCGACGTCAAGCCAGGCAACATCCTGGTCACCGCGGAAGGGAATGCGAAGGTGTCGGACCTGGGCCTGGCGGGCTTCGTGCACGAGGGCTTGAGCGACCCGCGAGCAGGCAAGATCGTGGGCACCGCCGATTACCTGTCGCCGGAACAGATCAGCGCACCCTTCGACGTCACCCACACCACCGACATCTACTCGCTGGGCTGTACGCTCTATTACTCGGTGTGCGGCAAGGTTCCGTTCCCGGGCGGCACGACGAAGGAAAAGGCCTATCGTCACGGCCACGATACACCCTGGCATCCGCGGCGGTTCAATCCCGACCTCCACGAAGAGTTCGTCGAGGTCATCGCCGACATGATGGAGAAGAATCCCAAATCGCGCATCCAGAGCGCTGCCGAGGTGGTGTCGCGGCTGGAGCTGTTCGCCGACATTCAGACGCCGATTCAGTCGCGCGAGGACATGCGTTCGCCGTGGCTTAGCGGGCCGATTCCTTCCAGCCCCGAGGACGAGCGCGTGGATCTGGGGCTCGACGACGGCGGCGAGTTGTCGGCCAGCGCCGACGCCAGCGCCAGCCAGGCTTCTCAGGGAACGATCTCCGCCGCCGCGCAGGAAACGGCGGCGCTACGGCCCGCCAAGCCCCGGCCGTTGCCGGGGGGACAACCGCTGGAAGCCAGTCCCGAGCAGCTTTCGCCGATGGCCATCGTGGCCTTGACGCTGGTGATCTCGATTCCCGTCGCGATGGTGGCCGGGGCGCTGATTGCGACGCTCGCCCTGCGAATGTTCGGCGGATAGACGAGTTCAACGTTCCAAGTTTCATGTTTCAAGTTGCAAGTTCGAGACTTGAAACCTGAAACTTGGAACCTGAAACTTGTCGTCGTGAGGGATTCTCCCCGCACCGGGAACTTTGATGGCAGTGATGACCGCTGCCGACAAGCCGCCGCCCGTTTCCAATGGCTGCGTCCTCGACTGGGCGCGGTCGCTGGCCGAGCACCAGCCTTGGCTGGCGCGGGTCATCGCCGCCCGCACCGGTGAGCCGCACGCCGTCGAGGAAATCTGGCAGCAGGTGGCGTTGGCCGCGGTCGAGCAGCGCTGGCCGCTGGCTGACGCGACCAAGGTCGGGCCCTGGCTGCACCGCCTGGCAGTAGTGGCATCCGCCCGCTATCGCCGCCAACAAGGCCGCGGCCGCCGGGCCCTGGCCGGCTGGGCCGATATCCGGCGTCACGCCGGCCGCCTGCCGGACGATCCACTCGGATGGCTGATGCGCCAGGAGCGGCTCGACCTGACCCGCGAGGCCCTGGCCCGCATGGATGGCCGCGACGCCGAGGTCCTGGTGCTCAAGTATGGCCAGCGGTGGAGCTATCGCCAGATCGCCGCACATTTGGGAATCACCGAAAAGGCGGTCGATTGCCGGCTGCTGCGGGCGCGCGACCGGCTGCGGCAGGAACTGACCGCCATGGGAATCAAGGGGGAAGAAGAATGACTAGTCCGCTATTCGGCGCCGACGTCGTGTCGGCCCAGATCGATCGGCTCGTATCGGGCGACCTGCCCGAAAGCGATCGCCGCAGCCTGCTGGCATGGCTCGATGAAGAGCCCTCGCGGTGGCGCACTTGCGCCTTGGCATTTCTGGAGGCGCAGACGTGGGAACAAGCAGTGGCGTGGCCGGAGGAGACTCGGGAGGGCGAGGCTCCTGCCGAGCCGAGGGTTCAGGGTTCGGGGTTCAGAGTTCAGGGAAGTAGTGGGCTGGCCAATAGAACGTGGATTCATTGGTTGGCCATCGCGGGACTCCTCCTCATCGCGTTTGGAGCCGGCGCGTGGTCGGCGTGGAGCTATTTGCCGCGGCCCGCGCCCGCGATGCCGCCCATGGTTGCTTCCGGCCCCCAACGCCCGATCGATCCGCTGCTGGCCACGGTATCAGTCCGCACCAACCTCGATCCCCGCTTGCAGGCCCAGTTGATGGTGCCCGTTGAACCGGCTGCCGAGCCCTCTGGCGGCGCTTTGTCGATTTCCGATTACGACCGCGCGCAGTGGGAACGCCGCGGCTATGAATTGGTCGAGGAAACTCGCTACCTCCCCGCCAAGATGCCCGACGGCCGGCCCGTCATGGTCCCCGTGAAACGGGTCCGTTTGAAGCTCAAGGGTACGCCCGTGTCGTGAACGCAACTAATACCTTCTCCTCCGTGAGGACGAAAACCATGAAATGCCTGATCCTTCACCGATTTGTTCTTGCGGCGAGTTTGTGTCTCGCCGCAACTGCGGCACAAGCCGATGAGCCCGCTAAGGCCGAAGCGGAGAAAAAAACGCAGGCCGATGAGGTTCGTTACCACGAGGATCTGAATCTCCTGCACTCTCGGATCCGCCTGGCCAACGAGATCAATCGATTTTCCGACTTTGACGCTGAAGTCGCCTTGCTGTACGCGAACGGACTGGGCGTCGATGTCGCCGTGCCCGATGCGGCCCTCAAGGCCCAGCTCAATCTGCCCGACGGCAAAGGACTGACGGTCACGCAAGTTCCGGACGACAGCATCGGCGGCAAAGCGGGCCTTAAGGTGCACGACGTAATTGTCCAAGTGAACGACGAGGCAGTGGGCGAGCCGGCCGCGCTGGGCAAGCTGCTCGATGCGGCCGACGGCAAGTCGGTCAAGATCAGGCTGTGGCGGGCCGGCAAACAGACCCAGCTGGAAGCGCTGCCCAAGAAGCCCGAATTAGTCCGGCTCAAGCTCAATGAGATCAAGTTCACCGACCTCGACAATGAAGTCCTGGTGAGTTCCGAGCGATACCGCATCGGAGTGACGCTCTCCGAAGCCGATGAAACGCTCCGCCAGCAGCTGCGCCTGGCCTCCGGCGAGGGGCTGGTCGTCACCGACGTCGCTGCCGACAGTGCCGCCGCCAAAGCTGGAATTCAGATGCATGACGTGCTCACGATGCTCGACGGCAAACGGCTGACGACGGTCGAGGCCATCAATGCCCAGATTCAGGAGCTCAGGGACAAATCGGTCGAGTTGCGGCTGCTCCGCAGCGGCAAGGAGGTGACGGTTCAAATCGCAGCCATCAAGACCCACGAGGCCGCCTTCACCGATCGGCCCACAGTAGTCTGGGGCTCGCGCAACTGCCGGGATTGCCATGTCGCCGATGCGGCGCATCAGCGCCTGGCCTGGACGTTCGGCGCGAGCCGGTCCGCCTGGACCGACGGGCATCACCACAAGCTCTTTCAATATGAGGACGCTGTTCGAGCCCGAATCGCTGCCGCCCAGCAACCTGGCGGCACAGCCCCGCCCCAGAAACAAATCGAGGCGCTAAAGGGACAGCTTGCCGAGATGCAAAAGACGCTGGCGGACCTGGAGCAATCGCTCCAGCAACCGGCCAAGGAGGAGGAGAAGAAATAGCACTTGCTGGCGGTGGCTGGAAACTTGGCCTAGCACCCTCCCAAACCCCCCTTCATATCCTTGCCGCCGCAACGGGATCGGAAACTCCCGTTGCGGCGATCTCGTTCCGCCCTTCTCACGATGGCCGTCTTCTCTGTGGCCTGAAAGACCAACCTGCGATAGCCCAGGCCGCAGGCGCCTGCGGCCTGGGCTGCCGCATGTTGCCCCCTTGGGGCACAGAGAACATCTGCCCCGCGGCCGGCCGCCGGCTGCGAATTCATGGCCTAGAGTTGGATCGGCGGCGCTACCTTTGACAGGCCCGCAAAGGGGCCGGATACTCATGGTTTGCGCGCCTCGCGTCCAGCGTCCTCGCCGGTGGCTCCAGGCCACTGGGCCGCAGCATTCCAGCGCAGCCGGCCATGGTCAACACGTTGTTCCTGCCCGAGCTCCGCGAGATGCTCGCCGAGAACAACTCCTTTGAGCTGCACGAATTCTGCACCGCCCTCCACCCGGCCCGCACCGCCGAGTTCATGGAAGGGCTCGAAGCGGCCGATTCCTGGTCGGTCCTGCGGCATGCGGACTTGAAATTGCGGGAAGAAATCTTCGCCTATTTCCCGCACGAGAAGCAGATCGCGATCATCCAGACGCAGGACCGGTCGGAGATCGCGGAACTCTTGGCCGATATCGCCGCCGACGACCGCGTCGATCTCTTGCACGACGTGCAGCCGACGATCGTCGAGGAGCTGCTGCCGCTCCTGCCCGCCGACGAGCGCCGCGAAATCCTCAAGCTCCGCGAATATCCCGAGAACACGGCCGGCGCGATGATGACGACCGAGGTCGCCATGATCGGCGACGCGCTGACCGTCCGCAAGGCCATCGACGAGCTGAGCCGCGAGGCCGAGCACCTGGAGACGATCTATTACATTTACGTCGTCGATCGCGACCAGCGTCTGCGGGGCGTCGTCACGGCCCGCCGGTTGCTTACCGCACTAGGCAAGCCCGACAAGCTGGTCCGCGACCTGATGGACATCGACCTGATCGTCGTGCACACGTCCGATCCCAGCCAGGAAGTCACCGCAAAAGTCGCCAAATACGACCTGCACGCAATTCCGGTGGTCGACGACCACGAGCGGCTCGTGGGGATCATCACGCACGACGACGTGATCGATGCCTTCCGCCAGGAAGCGACGGAAGACGCTCAGCGCAGCGCCGCCGTCGCCCCGCTCGAAGCCGGCTACATGCAAACCAGCCTGCTCACGCTCTGGTGGAAGCGGGGCGTCTGGCTGACCGTGCTGTTCGTCACGGCCATGTTTACCGCATCGGCGCTGCGGTACTACGAGGGACAACTCATTCGCTGGGGCTGGCTGATCATCTTTATCCCGCTGATCATGTCCAGCGGCGGCAACAGCGGCAACCAATCGGCCACGCTGATCATCACCGCGCTGACGACGGGCAATATCAAACTCAGCGACTGGCGCCGAATCCTCTGGCGCGAGCTGCTCGTCGGGCTCATGCTGGGGGGAATGCTAGCGGTTGCCGGGTTTTGCGTGGCCTGGTTTCAGACGATGGGTCCTGAGCATAAATCGCATAGTTACGTCTGGTGGCCGCTTGTCGTACCGCTGACGCTGGTCCTGGTTGTTACCTGCGGGGCCGTTTCGGGGTCGGTGCTCCCTTTGCTCTTCAAGCGGCTCGGTCTTGACCCCGCGCTGATGAGCAATCCCTTTGTCGCCGGCGTCAGCGATATTCTGGCGATCGTGATCTACATGACGGTGGCGGTCCTGCTGCTCCGGTAGTAAGTGTCGCCATTCGCTCCGAGGTTGTGATTCTTTCGTAGCTGAAGTCGCCAGACTTCAGGTTTTTCCGCGGATTCGGAACTCTGGCGAGTTCCGCTACGGAATTCATTCAC
>JAKEHX010000438.1 GCA_022614795.1 Planctomycetaceae bacterium
AAACGCTGCCCGATGGAACGATTCAGATTCCCGCCGGCCGGCCGTGGTGGGTCAAGGAAGATGCCAAGCCAGTCCTGACTGGCTCGATTCACAGCATTCCCGTCACGTCAGGTCCCCACAAGCTGACTCGCGATGCGCAGCGCGGCCTCGAAGAAGCCCTGAAGCGGGCCACGGACGAGTATGTCGCCGACCAGCTCAAAAGCCCCTTGGCCGCCAATTTCGTGAGCTACAGCCTCGATTCGATTCAGGACCGCTTTGTGAAGCAGACCTACAACGAGACGTTGAACTTTGCGTCCGTCGGCCTCATGGAGCAGCGCCACGCACTGCTTCAATTCGACGACGGATTCCGCGCAGAGCTGCGCCACCACTGGGTGGGCCGCATCGCCGAAAGCCGCCTCTACCAGGCCGGCCTGATTGCCGCCGCCTCGCTGCTGTTGCTCGGTTCGGTCTTCAGTTATTTCCGCCTCGACAACGCAACCCGCGGCTACTACACCGGTCGCTTGCAGTTCATGACGGCCGCGGCGATACTGGCAATCATCGCCTTCGGGGCCGTGGCTGCCTTCCACTTCACCTGGTTATGAGCCCGCGGCCGAGCCTGCCCTCTGTCCCAGAGGGCCGGGATGAGGGCGATTCGAGCCCTTATTCCCTGGTTTCGACCGTCGACATGACCACCCCGCCGGACGCCGACAGCCTGCTCGTCGACCGCATCCGCCGGGGCGAATCCCAGGCCTGGAACGAGTTGATCTCCCGCTACGAAGGCCGCCTCTTGGCATTCGTCGAAAGCCGCCTCGGACGCCGCGGGCCCAGCGAAGACATCGTGCAGGAGTCGTTTCTCGGCTTTCTGAACAGCCTGCCCAATTACGACGGCCGCCGCCCGCTCGAGAGCTACCTGTTTTCGATCTGTGCCTACAAGTTGACCGACCACCTCCGCCGCGAAGGCCGCCGCCCGGCGGTGCCCCTGTCGAGCGCCTCCGACACCAGCGGCGATTGGCAAGTCTCCGGGAGCGCCCGCCAGGCCAGCTCGATCGCCCGCAGCGGCGAGCGCAAGGAGCTGGAGATCAAGGCGATTGCCGAGGCCCTCGGCGAACAAATCGAGCGCTGGCGCGAAAAGGCCGAATGGACCAAGCTGATGTGCGCGGAGCTGTTGTTCGTTCGCGGCTGGGCCAACAAGGACGTGGCCGAGCACCTGGATATCACCGAGCAGCAGGTCGCCAACTACAAATTCGACTTCATCGCCCGCCTCCGCACGCTGGTCAAGCGGCAAGGACTGGACGAGGAGGTGTTTCCGGAGTTGTACGAAGAAGAGACATAGTTTCAGGTTCCAGGTTTCAAGTTTCAGGTTGTGAGCTTGAAACTCCTAAGAATCTAACTTGAAACCTGAAACTTGGAACTTGAAACTTCGAGCCCGACCCATGCCGCGAATTACGCAATCCGATCTCCAGGCCTACCTCGACGAGGCCTTGCCGCCCGACGAGATGGCCGCGGTCGAGGCCGAGCTGCGCTCCCGGCCCGATCTCTTGCGCCAGCTCGCGCTGATCAACGGCCGGCGCGACGCGGGCGTGCACAGCGTCGGCGAAATCTGGCGGCGATTGCGGCTCAGCTGCCCGCCCCGCCCACAGCTCGGCAGCCACCTGCTCGGGGCCCTCGACGAAGGGCAAGCCGCCTATATCGACTTCCACGTGCGGATCGTCGGCTGCCGCTATTGCCAGGCGAACCTGGAAGACCTCCGCCGCCAGCAGGACGAAACGGCCGAGACCGTCAAGACCCGCCGGACCAAGTACTTTCAATCGACGGCGGGGCATTTGCGGAAGAAGAGTTAGCGCAATCGTGTCGCACGACTAAACACACCTGCACACGGGCGCAACGCGCACTCGATTACCAACGCAAAGCGTCAGCGAGACCAACGCCGAATTCACCGGTGATGCAATGGATTGGTATCGCTCGCACGCGCCGCCTCGAACTCGCTTGCCGACTTGGCCGGCCGCCTTCATTCGACCTGCGCGGTCAGGCAATTGAAGTCCTGTTCACATAGCGCACTAAAGCTCGTTCTCGAGCGCGTCGGCGTGGGTCTCGCGACTCCGCCCTCACATATGAGCGCGCGACGAAACCAGTCGAATGGATGAGCATCAAACCACCCGGTGGTAGCTGAGACAGTTTGTCGCAGGTGGCGCTGGGCCCTGCAAATTTCGTGTGAACGCTGGCTGTTTCTCTGATGCACTACTTGTAATCGCGGAATTGCTGGCGCAATAATCCCTGCCGCGTTCCAGGCGCTGGTGGCACTGACCGACTTCTTCCCACTTGCCGCGAGGGATCTCCCATGCTTCTCCCAATTCGCTTGTGGAAAATGACGCTCGCTAAGCTCGGCTTTCAAGTCGTGGGGCGCGGTCGAGAGCGCAAGCTGAGGTTTGAACAACTTGAGCCCTTGACCATGCTGACCGGCATCACCGTCGCAGCCGACGCGCCAAGTTACAGTGAAGGCCAGACTGTCTGGTTTTCGTTCGGGCTTTCCGAGCCCGCCCCTGAAGCGTTCTACCTCGATCTCTTGCTCTCCGGCGGCCCCGCGGGCCCGACTGGCTACGTGATGCCCATCGCGCAGGGCCAAACGAGCGCCCACGTTGATTTCCCGACCACAAGTAACTCGACTCCGGGCGACGGCTACACGATGCTGCTGGAGATTACCGGCAGCAGCGAATCAGGTCCTTCTGGCCCTTTCGGCGCCGCATCCACCGAAATCCTCGATGACGACGGCGGTTCGTCCGGCGGTGGCGGTGGCGGCCCCACTGGTCCCGCCTCCATCACGCTCGACCAGCCGGACGATGCCTATGAAGGAACGCCCTTCGAGCTAACCGGCACCATCTCGCCCCCTGGCTATTACACGCTCAACTATTCGATCGATTGGAACTATGGCGGCTTCCAGCTAGATCCCCAGACCGGAGAATTCTCAGTTTGGCTGCTCATACCCGACGACGGCCCGAGTCCCGGCAACGACACGCCGTCCGACGTGATGACGATCGAAATGATTGTCTGGGGCAACGATCCGCAGGCCGCGGTGAGCGATGAGACGACGGTGACCGTCCACAACGTGGACCCGACCTTCCTCGACCCCTACACCCAGGAATACACGATCGACATCTACGACTACCCGCCGGGCGGGCCGAACTTCAACGTATTAGGAACCTTCCACGACGATGGCTGGCCCGACCAGCACGTGGTAACGATCGATTGGGGGGACGACAGCGAGCCGACGGTCTTCGTGCCGTTCAACTATCTGATCTCCGCGTCCCACCATTACGAGCCTGACGGCGGAAGCTATACGATCACCGTTACCGTCGAGGACGACGACACGGGCGTTGGCACGTACAGCGAAACGATCAGCATGTACCTCCTCGATCTGGACAACGATGCAGACAACAACGGCGCCATCAATGAGGACGACGACCCGATTGAGGATATTGAGCCCGGAGCGTTCATCACGATCAACACCGACGACGACAATCTGAACGAGACTTCCGACATGCTGGACGATGGCCCAGTCGCCAACGAGGACGACTTGGAGCCGATGCTGATCCGCTGGTCCCCCGCCAATCGCCCGTATGAGCCTGTCAACAACTACATCGGCTGGCACATCGTGCTCACGCTCGACCCCCCGCCAAGCTGGGACCCTTATGAGGAAGAGTACAACAGCGTCGCCCGGCTTTACACGTCGCCCGACAAGTCCGGGTATGTGCCCTTTGAGGATACGTATGCCGGCCCAGCCATCGATTGGGTCGTGGGGACCGACGCGATCCCCAGCACGCTGTACGTAGAAGCCCGAGCTTTGGGCGTGTTCCGCTTCCAGTTGGAGCTTCGCAGCCCTGGTTGGGAACTCTTGGACTGGGACCGGGTCGTCTTCAAGGGAATCGAGAAGCGACGAACCATCCTCTTATTCGGGTATTGGCCGCGCACTGACATTGGTACTGAAGCGCGCCCCGGAATGCTCAAGGACTGGGAAAGTCTGGTAGAGAACTATAAGGACAGCGGATTCAACGTGCTGGCTATTTCTCCGAAGTTTAAGGAGCCCGTCGATCCCAATGGCGACGGACCGGGAATTCCGAGTTGGGGCTCCGGCTCGGGAGACCTCATGGTGGACTACTACGATACGTCTGAGGATTTCTGGCGAATTGTCAAGAAATATGATCCCGTCGCCATCATGGCGTTTGGCCGGACCGTGGCGGACACTCGATGGGAGCTGGAAGAGAAGGCCCGCAACCTGGCTAAAGCGGATTGGATTGTCGACTATAATGGGCATCGACCGCACGCGGGCGGAAGTGCTGAGGACTTCTCTCCCTTCAAAGGAGATGGCGTCATCGCGGGCAACCCGCCAGATCGGACGAAAGCCGCTGGAGAGACGCGCTCGGGTAATTTGCCGACGGTTGCAATCGATGCGGCAATCGACGCCGCCTTCACGGACGATAAGGTCAATCCCCAGATCGACGCCAGTGGCAACGTGGGGAGTTTTCTCTGTGAGTACATGGCTTATCACGTCGCTTGGTATCGGGAGTGGGTCAATGCCGACGCACCTGATGACAAGAAATGTCTGTACTCCGGATTCACCCATGTGGGAAGCATGGTGACGAAAGACGATGCAAAGGCCGCGGTCATAATCCAACTGGATGAACTAATCAAGAAGCTCAAGGAATGACCTGAAAACATCCGGCCCGTGCGACGGCGCGTATGCCGTGAGGGTCCGAACATGCGAATCAGTCGCCGATACTGGATCTGCGCCATGCTCGCGGGCGTTACCTCGGCATGGCTGAGCCGCGGCTTACCGGCCAGTGCCGCAGGCGATGAGAAAACGCTGGGAACAGGGAGTTTTGCGAGCCTGGCCTTTAGCCATGACGGACAGCGGCTGTTGACCGCGTCTGCCTTGCTCCCCAGGGTTGCCCAGATTTGGGAACTCGCGTCGGGCAAGGAAGTGCGCCGCTTTGAGGGCCACCTTGCCCCCCTTCGTTCGGCAGCCTTTAGCCCGGATGAAAAATATGTGGTGACCGCCGCGGGAACCGGCACATTCCTGTCTCATATTCCAGCCGACTACTCAGCCCGCATCTGGGAGGCAGCAACCGGAAAAGAGCTCAGGCAACTCATTGGACACAAGGGCTTTGTCTATTCCGCTGCCTTCAATCTGGACGCTTCGAAAATCTTGACGACGGGCGACGACTCGATGGCGATCCTCTGGGACGCCAAAAGTGGTAAGCAATTGTTTCGATTCCCGGGTATCGAGTTTCAGCGCCCTGCGCTATTCAGTCCCGATGGCGGGCTAGTATCCAGCGTCCGCGGTGGCGACGGCCACTACTATGTGCAGCTTTGGGACGCGAACTCGGGCAAGGAATTGCGCCGCTGTGGCGAGCACGACGACAAGATCACCGGTGTCCAGTTTAGTCCAAGCGGCGAATTGATTCTTACCGCGTCGCGAGACTCGACCGCCCGCATCTGGGAAACCGCGACAGGCAAAGAGCGGCAGGTACTTCGCGGCCATACCAGCCGGCTGCGCGGAGTCGCGTTCAGTGCGGACGGTAAACGCGCTGCCACGGCGTCCGAAGACAAATCAGCACGACTGTGGGACGCGGAAACCGGGGCGGAAATCCGCTTCTGCGTGCATTTGGGCCCTGTAATCACCGTGGAGCTGAATCGGGATGGCAGTCGGTTGTTGACGACATCGGACCTGCCCGTCGGCACTGACCGGATTGAAAATGCGCACACGCGGGTGGCAACCCTATGGAACATTGAAACAGGGCGACAAATCGCACAAAGGGCGCTTAGCAGTATCTACGGCCGCGACCACTGCACCTTTAGCCCCGATGGAAATTCGTTCTTCATCACCCTGCACACTACCGCAGAACTGTGTCGTTCAGATACCGGAGAAACGGTGCGACAGTACAAGTAGGGACAGCCAGGACAAACCGCCGAAACCGTCAAGACCCGCCGGACCAAGTACTTTCGATCGACGGCTGGGCACTTGCGGAAGTCGAGGTTAGAAGCTGTTTCAAAACCCGTAGCTGAAGTCGCCAGCCTTCAGGAATCCCCGAACAGATTTCTCAAAAAGACTGTAAAAGCCTACCCCCTAACGATTGACATTCTCACGGCGAGCGATAGATTGATTCGCGCTCAGAACGCCCGCCCCGTGTCGCGGGAATTCTGGGCCATTCAGGGGCATCCTCCTCTCTTCTCACCGGGAGTCCCGCATGTTTCGCCGCCTTGCTCGGCTCGCGCAGTCGGTCGCTTCCTATCTCGCCCCCCCCCTCCCAATTTAACGCGCTCGGCACTGTAGGGAACGCCCTCCGTGGCGTTTCGGGTGCCACTGCTGGCTTGCCCAGCAGTGCCGTCCGTCGCTCTGCTCGTCGCCAATTCTTCCGGCCCCTGCGCGTGGAGTCTCTCGAAGGTCGCCAACTCTTGACCGGCATCACCGTCGAAGCCGACGCGCCGAGCTACATCGAAGGCCAAACGGCGTGGTTCATGTTCACGTTCGACCAGCCGGCACCGCAGGCATTCCAGCTCGACCTTTTGGTCTCCGGCGGCCCTGGCGGCCCGACTGGCTACGTGATGCCCGTCGCCCAGGGCCAAACCACCGCCCACGTCGATTTCCCCACCGAGGGCAACAGCACCCCCGGCGACAGCTACATCCTGAACCGCGCCATCACCGGCAGCAGCGAACCGGGCGCCAGCGGACCGTACGATTCGGCGGCAACGGAAATTCTCGATGACGACGGCGGGTCGGGCAGCGGCGGACCTTTCTCGATCACGTTCGATGAACTGCCCCAAGCCTACGAGGGAATTCCGTTTGTGATCACCGGCACGGTCTCGCCCCCTGGCTATGACGGGTTCGACCACCTGGTGGATTATGACTACGGCGGCTGCTCCTTCGATCCGCAAACCGGCGATTTCGCGGTCT
>JAKEHX010000439.1 GCA_022614795.1 Planctomycetaceae bacterium
GTCGCCGTGGGAAATGAAGCGGCCAGCGTGCTCAAGGGAGCGGTGACCGCCAAGACCGACCTCGCCGCGCGGCGCGGCACCTTCGAAACGAATTACCGCGGCACGGCTTATGTACTCGACGCGATGACGAACAATCCGGGTGCAGCTGGCGGGGCCCTAACCGATCGGCGCGGCCGGCTGGCGGGGCTCTTGGGAAAGGAACTGCGCAGCTCGCTCACGAACCTCTGGCTGGACTATGCAATTCCCGTCAGCGAGATCGTGACCCCCGTCGAAGAAATCATCGCTGGCAAGTTCCGCCCAATGCCGCGCGACGAAGGAGTCAAGAAGCCCAAAGAGGCCCACACGCTGGAGCTGTTGGGCATTCATCTCGTGCCTGATTTCCTCCCGAAAACGCCCCCATTTGTAGAAGGCGTGAAGCTCGGCTCGCCGGCTGCCAAGGCGGGCATTCGCCCCGACGATTTGATCCTGTTCGTCAACCAGCGAGTCGCGCCGTCGTGCAAGCAGCTCGCCGACGAGCTGACCTTTATCGATCGGCTCGATCTTGTGAAGCTGACGATTCAGCGCGGGCAGGAGCTGATCGAAGTCTCGCTGGAAGTGGAGTGATTGCCGATGCGTTCCTGGCACTGGTTAACTACGCTGTCGATGGTATTTGTCGCGGCGTCTTTGCCGGCCCAGGACGACCTGGAGGGGCTCGAAGAACAAGCCATCCGGTCGGCGGTGGCAGCGGTGGCGCCGTCGGTCGTTCGCATCGAAACGATCGGTGGTTTGGAGCGTGTCGGCCAGGTCCTCGTGGGAACCGGCCCGACCAGCGGCCTGGTAGTTTCCGACGACGGCTTCATCGTCTCCAGCGCGTTCAACTTCATCCAGCAGCCGACGTCGATCCTCGTCACGCTCCCCGGAGGACAGCGGACCACGGCCAGGATCGTCGCCCGCGATCACGCCCGGATGATCGTGCTGCTCAAGGTCAACAGCGAGTCAAAGCTGCCGGTCCCCGTTGCCGTGCCGCGGAGCGAAGTGTCGGTCGGCCAATGGTCGATCGCGGTCGGCCGGACTTACGATCAGCCCGAGCCCAATCTCTCGGTCGGCGTGATCTCGGCCACCAACCGCGTCTGGGGAAAAGCGATCCAAACCGACGCCAAGATCTCGCCCAGCAATTATGGCGGTCCGCTGATCGACATTCACGGCCGCGTTCTCGGCGTGCTCGTGCCCTTGTCGCCGCAGACCCGGCCCCAGGAGAGCGGAGCTGGCGAAATCGCTGGAGCCGAATGGTACAACTCGGGCATCGGCTTTGCCGTGCCGCTGGCCGAAATCAACGAGCGGCTCGCGGCGCTCAAGGCCGGTAAAGACCTGCATGCGGGGCTGTTGGGCATCTCGTTCAAACCCGGCGATATTTATTCCCTGCCCGCGGAGATCGCCGCCGCCCAGCCTGGATCGCCGGCGTACAAGGCGGGGGTCAAGGCGGGCGACACGATCGTTGAAATCGACGGGCACAAGATCGTCCGCCAGGCTCAGTTGAGGCAAGTCCTGGGAACGCGCTATGCCGGCGACAAGGTCCATCTTGTCTTGAAGCGTGGCGACGCCAGCATCGAAGCAACTGCCGAGCTGGTCGAAAAGCTCGACCCGTATCAGCATCCGTTCCTCGGCATCCTGCCGCTTCGCGCCACGACCGAACCCGGCGTGGCTGTCCGCTATGTCTATCCTGGCAGTCCAGCCGCCGAAGCCGGTATTCAGCCCGCCGATCGCATCGTAGCGCTCACGCCGGCCGGATCGGCGGAGGTCGCTGTCGCTGACGCAACCGCCCTGCGGACCGCCGTTGCCAATCTCGAGCCAAAGACAAAAGTCTCGCTGAAGGTAATGCGCGGCGACCAGACGCTGGCCTTTGAGCTGCTGCCGGCGAAGTTGCCCACGGAGATTCCTGGCGAATTGCCCCCGGCCTTGGCCCAAGCGCCTGCCGATCCGGCCGAAAAGCCCGCGACCGGCGTGATCGAGATCAAGTTGCCTGAAGAGGCCAGCCAGTGCCTCGCACTCGTGCCCGACAACTATCATCCGCAAGTTTCCCATGGCCTGGTCGTCGTGCTGCACGCTCCCGGTGAGATTGACAAAGCCGCCTTCGAGGCCCGCTGGAAGCCCATCTGCCAGACCCACCGGCTCATTGCCCTGGCGCCGATGTCCGCCAAATCCGACAAATGGGAACCAACGGAAGCCGACTTTATTCGCAAGACCATCGACGATTGTGTCACTCACCATAACATCGATCCGACCCGCATCGTTGCGTATGGCTACCAAGCCGGCGGCTCGATGGCCTGGCTCGTCGCATTCAACCATCTCGACCGCGTGCGAGCAGTCATTGCCATCGACGCACTGCCGCCCGCACGCGCGAAAACCCCCGAGAACGATCCTGTGAATCGATTGGCAATTTTTCTGGGCACTGCCGACAAATCAACGACGGCAGCCGCCACGAAAGCACTCGTGGCCCGGCTCGAATCGGCCAGATTCCCAATCAGCCAAAAGGCGTTGGGCGACCAGCCGCGCGAACTAACGGCAGAAGAGCTGGCAGAGCTGGGCCGCTGGATCGACGCCCTGGACCGGATCTGAGTCCCGCCCTGCCTTCCCATCTTCGCCATTTGCGCTTGGTATCTTGCCTGGAACGTGAATCCAAGCAATCCATGCCGGTCGCGGAAAGCCTGGCAAACTTTTCCGTCTATGCCAATCAGACTTGATTTAACGACATTGACGGCCGATCCCTACCATCGGGCTTTTTTTTTTACACATGGGGGGATTTTTCTATGCACGCAAAGCCGTTTGTCCTGGCGGCCATTCTGGCTGCCTTAGCGGGAGCAGGGAACACAGCCCTCGCTCAGTATGGTCCTTCGCCTTATGGCTATCCGCCGTCTTACGGCCCGATGATGGGGCCCGGCATGATGGGGCCGGCGACCATGCCGGGCATGTACGGCCCGGCGGGCGTCGCGTCGGCCGGCTATATGGGTGGGGGGCCCGTCCAAGGCCCCGGTCCGAGTTGCGATGCGGGCTACTCCAAGGGCGGATGCGCCGACGACTGCTGTGGCGGCGGATACACGCACTGCTGGAGTGTCTTCGGCGAGTTCCTGTACATGCGGCCGCGTGACGCCGAAGTCGCCTACGCCGTGCCAATCGACGGCAACATCACCGACCCCAGCGACCCGGTCTTCCAGGTCGGAGAGGTCCAGGTGGTCGATCCCGATTTTCAGCCCGGTTTCCGCGCCGGCTTCACGCGCACTTGCAGCGAATGCGCCCTCGTCGCGGTGACCTATGCTCAGCTCGACGCGGACGCCAACGACACGCTGGTCCTGCCGGGCGGCAGTAACTTCCTGGCCCGCTCGCTCGTCAGTCCGCTGCCGATCAATGCGGCCGTCGATGGGCTCGACGCCGAGGCCCACTTGTTCGTCCAGTTCAAAACATTGGACGTGGACTTCAAGAACTTGATTTCCTATTGCGACGACTATCGCGTGGCCTTCGTGGTCGGCGCCCGCTTTGCCAAGCTCAATCAGGAATTCGACGCACTCTTCACGGTCCAAGGCTTTGAAACCGTCGAAACCGACGTGGAATTCGAAGGCGCCGGCATCAAGCTCGGGCTCGAGGCCGAACGCTTCGCCCGCTGCAGCAAGTGCTTTGTCTACGGCAAAGGCGACGTTTCGTTCCTGGGCGGTGAATCGCGGGCCACGTACTTCGGCACCAACCAGGCCGACGCGGCGATCGTCGATACGTCGTGGGAGGCCGGACGCGTGGTCACTATCACCAGCGTCGAGGCGGGCCTGGGCTGGCAGAACCACTGCGGCAACCTGCGGCTCTCGGCCGGCTATTCGTTCAGCACCTGGTACAACATCACCAGGACCAATGAGTGGATCAACGCCGTCCAGAAGAACAACTTCGCCGACGAGTCGGACAACCTGTTCGGCTTCATGAGCTTCGACGGCATCAACGCCCGCATCGAAGTGTTGTGGTAACGGCGAACATCGATTGGCGGCTCACCTGCGTGAGGCCGCGTGCATCCAGACAGCCCCCAGAAATCCCAGCCGAGCCGGCCTCCCAAGACCGGCTCGGTTTTTTCGTTTCTTGATTTAGCCCGGCACTGCGTACTCAAGCGCCAAGTTGGCCCGCACACTTTCTGTTTTCTTGGGCCAGCGTCCAAATTGCACGATTTGGCATATTTCCCGTGCTTTTTCGGGGATATCACGGCCGCCGCTGTAGAAGCCCCTCCCCGAATCTGCATAAATTCTGTGGAAATTCATGCATCGCTAGCTTGACGCTGGTTGTTTCGCGTGGTTAACATTTCCCCCAGTTTGCCGAGATTACCGGCGAGAGGTCGGTAATCCGCGGCGGCCCGTGCCTTCGTTCTAATCTGCATTTTCCGACTGGCGTTTGCCACGCGCCCAGTCTGTGCCTGCTGGACAAGGAGTTTCCCGCCGTGAAGACCACCACTCTCAATCGCAGTCTGCGCCGTCGCTCCAGTCACCACAAGCGCCGCTCGTTCCTTGGCGGCTGGCAATCCTTGTCCGAAGCGCGTTTCGGCCGGCGGCTGCGAGTCGAGCAGCTCGAAGACCGCCGTGTGCTGGCGGTCTTCAGCAATCCTGCCGCGATCACCATCAACGACAACGCGGTGGCCGCGCCCTATCCGTCAACGATCAACGTCGCGACACCGAACGTGACGGCGTCGATCGTCGACGTCAATGCGACGCTGACGAACATCTCGCACACGTTTCCCGATGACATCGGCGCCTTGCTGGTTTCGCCGTCGGGCGCGAAGGTGCGCCTGATGGCCGATGTTGGTTCTGGCGCGGACATTCTGAATGTCACGCTGACGTTTGACGACGAAGCCGCTGGAGGGCTGCCGGATGACGCCCAGATCGTCAGCGGTTCGTTCGATCCGACGACGGGGGTTATTTTGGGGCCCAGCAATGCGACCCCAGCGAACTTTCCCGCGCCCGCTCCTGCGTCGCCGTATTCCGGCGTGATGTCCGCATTTGACGGAGTCAGCGCTAGCGGAACATGGAATCTCTTCGTCCTGGACGACACTGTCGGGGACAGCGGTTCCATCGCGGCCGGCTGGAGCCTGAACATTCAACTCGGCGGAAACGTCGCCATTAGCGCCGGCGTGGCAGCCAACAACGGGGTCGCTGACAATTTCAACATCGTCTATACCGCCACGAACCTCCAGGTAACAGTCAACGGCACGCTGGTCTTCGACGAGCCGCACGCCGGGGTGACCAGCCTGACGATCCTTGGCTCGAGTGACGTGGACAACGTCACGATCGACGGGAACGACATACTGACCGACATTCCGATCAGTATGGGCGGCGCGGTCGGCAACGATACGCTCGACATCGACGACCTGCGCATTGAGGGCGCGCCCGGCGATGCCTTCACGGCCGATAGCTTCAGTTCGGTCGATATCTTCAGCAGCACCTTCAGCAATAACCTCGCCGGCGACGGCATCCATTTGACCAACAACGGCGCGGTCGTTTTCAATCAGGTGACCGCGAGCGGCAACGACCCCGGCGTATTCGTAAGCGGCGCGGCCTCGTTCTCCGATACGGACGGCGTCTTTTCGAACAACAATGACCACGGCATCCAACTCATCGACATCGCGGGCAACGTCACGCTCGTCCGCACGATCGCCGACAACAACGACGCTGACAACGACGGCACCGCGGGCGATGGCCTGAACGCCACCGCCAGCCTCAATCCAACGGCGATCGGCGGCAATCTGCTCATCCAGGGCGGCCGCTTCCGCGACAGCGGCGGCGCGGGCGACCATCAGGAGCGCGGCGTGTTCGTGGCGTCGATTGCCGGCAGCGTCACCATGGAAAGCTCCGGCGGCACAGCCATGGCCGTCACCGGCAACGAGCAGGACGGCGTGCGGATTGTGGACGGCGGCACGACGGCCACGTTCACAGGCGGCAGCTACAGCAACAACGGCGGCGATGGCCTGGAGATTGACAGCTTCAGCGGCGCCGTTTCGTTCAGCGGCGGACTGCAAGCCAATAGCAACACGGATGACGGCATCGACCTGTCCGGGGCGGCCTCGCTCAGCGTTACGAGCGCAGTGGGCGCCTCGAACAATGGCGACGACGGCCTGGAGGCGAACTCGATTACCGGCGCGGTGGCCATCAGCACTAGCGCGTTCAACGACAACGGACAGATCAATCCTACGGGCGATGGCATTGAACTTGTCACCATCGGCGGGGCGGTCACGCTCAACGCCGTTTTGGCCGGCGGCAACGATCCAGGCGTCTTCGTCAACGGCGCCGCTTCCTACAGCGACACCGGCGGCATCTACAACGGCAACGACAATCACGGCATCCAGCTTCTCAACATCACCGGTGCGGTCACGCTGACCAACGTCACGGCCCAGGAAAACGACGCCGACGAAAACGGCACCGGCGACGGCGTGAACATGGACAACATCGGCGGCCCCGTGGTCATTCTCGGCGGCACCTACAGCGACCCCGACGTCGATGCCGACGACCAGCAGAACGGCATCGTGGTAACCGATACAGTCGGCGTCGGCACTGCCCGCGTTTTCATCGGCAACGACGGCGCAACAATTTCCGCTGTCGCCGCCTCGGGCAACGTGGACGACGGCATCGACCTGGACGACGTCCTCTCCGCTTCGCTGGATACCGTCACCGCCAATAACAACGGCAACTTCGGCTTTGAGATTTCCAACGTCGGCGCCTCGTATGGCGTCATTCTGAGTGACCTGACACTCGCCGGAAACACGACCGCTGGCGGCGACATAAATACTGCACCCGCCCTGACTTATAACACGAACAAGGCCGCCACCGGGACTGTGGCGGACACAGTCGTCGTCACGACGTCGACGATCCAGCGCACCGTCCCCGCCCAGCAGATCATCAATTACGCGGCCCTGGGGAGCATGCAGATCTTGACGGCCTTGGGCAACGACACGATCGATGTCCAGGGCACTGGCACAGTCGGGCCGGGCCTGAACAGTTTCGTGGGAGGCGCCGGCAACGACACAATCACCGTCGCCGGCAGCAATCTGGCTGCTCAGGTTCACGGTGTGTTTGGTGACTCGCGAAATGATGTACTCGTCGCCAATACGACCGGTGCCGTCATCATTGGCAGCATTATCACGCCCAGCGCCGCCGAGGGCAACGACGAGTTCATCCTCAATGTCACCGCCAACATCACTGCCACCGTGCTCGAAATCAACGGCAATGGCAACGCCCCAGCAGGTGTGGCCAACTCGGCCAACCGCGACCGCCTGACAATCAACAACGCCGGTCTCGTTTCTGCTTTGACCTTTGACTGGTCCATCGCCGGTGCCTTTGATACGCGGATCACCGGCTTCGCGATTGCGGTCGATATCATCGACACAGAGACCGTTCAGTATGAAGATACCGTCGGCAACAACACTGATGTGACCCTGATCGGCCAATCGGTCGGCGACGACGAGATCACCGTTGCCCCCGTCAGCGCCAACTCGGCCGTCGCCTTTATCGGCGGCGACCCCTTCGAAGACACCAGCGAGCTGCCTTTCGGCGCCAACCTTCCCGGCTTCGCGGGTGGCGGCGTCGAGGCCGACTTCAGCTTCGACGGCCTGGACCCGAGTTCCATCTTCGTGGACGGCAACGGCTCGACCGGGCCGATCGGCGATCAGCTCTTTATCTATGGCCAGACCCAAAACGGCATCATCGACCCGGTCGCCTCGGCCGCAGCCTACACGATCTTCAACAACCTCGCCGGCTATGGCGCGGGCGAATTGCTCAACGCCGTGGGCGCGGGCAATGCGTTCGACGATATCGACGTTTCCACCGGCCTCGTCCAGGTCAACAACTTTGTGGACGTTGCCTTCCTCGAAGCCGATTTCGTACAGGACGATCCCCTGCTCACCAGCGGCCTGATCGTCAACAGCGGCGACGAGCCGACGTTCGACCCGCTGGGCGTCGTTGATCCGGAATGCGACGGGCTTCGCGCCGACGCGATCACGGTCGATCTCTCGCCGGTCATTCCGATCACCGTCAACGGCGGCCTTCCGCCGAACAACGGCGTGAATGAGCGCGGCGACAAACTGGTTGTCGCGGATTTCTTTGAAACGATCAACGTGTGGAGCAACAAGGCGACGCCGCCCACAGTCACCTTTGAGTTCATCCCGTTCGGCGGCGGCACGCTCCAGCCGTTGCGCCAGAGCTCGATCGAGTGTATGGGGACGCTGTTCGCGGCGACCGTCAATCTGATCGGCGACAACAACGACCCCTTGGTCGATCAGACCGACAACTTCGTCGTCGTCGGCCAGGACACCGATTCCGGCGACGGCGTGCCCTTCCCCCCCTTCATCGGCGACCCCGAGGGCACCAACGAATTCGTCCTCTTCATCAACGGCAGCATCGGCTTTGAGTTCAGCGGCGTGCAGTTCCTCAACGCCTTTGGCTTCGACCAGCGGCCGGTGGGTGGCCTCGACGATGATCCGGCAACTGTCCCAACTGCCGACGATATCGACACTTTGGAACTCACCGCCTACGCCGACAACGGCAATTCCGGCGGCCATCCGCCTCGCGGCTGGGGCATCGATGTCTTCTTCGACGAAGGGGTGCCGAACCAGGCCGACGGCGACCAGCAGGACCTGATCATCTATCACACTTCTGCCGGCCTCGGCGGCGGCGGCAGCGTCTCGGAAGACATCGTCATCCAGCCCTCCGGACCCGACAACGGCGAAATCCGCGCCACCAACGCGGTCGATGGCTCGGTCATCGTGGTCGTCCAGTACGTCGCCAACACCGACATCATCGTCCTCGACGACGACGGCTCGCTCTCCGATACCGACCGCCTGACTCTGAACGGCACCAACCCCGGCGGCCCGCAAACCAGCGGCCGCGACACGATTGCCGCGAACTTTACAGCAGCCGGCACGTTGCTCGACCCAATGGTTACGGTTACCGATACGAATTCGGCTTTGATCCTGTACCGCCTGCGAAACTTTGTCGGCTTCAATACGATCACGCTCAATCCGCTGGCCGGCAGCGATACGGTCAACGTCACCAACCGTCCCGGCTTGACGGTCAATGCCAACGGCGGCGACCCCGTCGCCGAGTCGGAGTTCGGACCCGCCGATGTCCTCCAGGTGCTTGTCCAGTTCTCGGCACAAGTCTCGCAGGGGACCGATGCCAGCACTGGCCTGATTAGCACGTTCACCGCCGGGCCGATCGACTATCGCAATTTCGAACGCGTCAACATCGATACGCGGGACGAGAGAAGCAGCATCGTCATCCAGGCCACGAACGACAACGACGTGATCTCCCTGGCCCCGCCCCAGCCAGAGGCCAGCGCCTTCGTCACCGTCAACGATGGCCCGGTGATCGGTATCAATACCAACGGACCTGACAACTTTGCGGCGATCTTCCTCCACAGCCTGGCGGGCAACGACCACATCCAGGTCACCCCGCTCATCAATGAACAGATCATCATCGACGCCGGCTCGCCCTCCGCGTCCGATACCGTGATCGTCACCGGGACCCCAAACGATGACGAAATCGTGTACGAGCCGCAGACGGCGAACTCCGGCGTCGTCAGCGTCACAGGTTTCCAGGACATCGTTCTCAGAGACGTCGAGCACCTCACAATCGATGGACTGACTACTCCCTTCGGCGGCGTACTTCAAGACGCCCTCACCATCACCGGCAACGCCAACTTCAACCGCTTCGTCCATACGCCGGGCGCCGCGCTCGACGAAGGACACGTTGCCATCTTCGACCTGACCGCCAACGTTACCCTCCTCGGCGTCTCGTACGAGGGCCTGGGTCTGGCTGGCGAAGTGGAAATTTATGGCGGCGGGAATGGGCCGGACTTCGACACGCTCGTCGCCCTGGGGACGGGCGGCAGCGACTCGATGAGCGCCGGGTTCCTCGCGCTCAATGAAATCCGGATCGCCCTGCAAAGCGACGTGGGATTTCATATCCCCGTCTTCACCGAGGACGTGGAGAACTATATCCTCGACACGCTCGAAGGCGATGACGAGATTCTCCTCTTCGCGCCGCTCAGCATTTCGGGCAATTTCCAGGTCTTTGGGGGCGGACCAGGCAGCAGCGACAATCTGCTCCTGTTTGGGTCGCCGACGGTTGCTGAGTCCGTAACGATCTCGCCGGATTTCAACAATCCGCTCGGCGAACAAGATGTGCAGGGCCTGGGCGCGCCGCTGGAAGTAAGCGGTTTCGAGCTCATCCGCTATACCGGCGCGCTGAGCGCCGCCGGCGCGCCGGACGACACGCTCCGGCTCTTCCCGGGAAATCAAGACGACGTCATGCGCGTCTCACACGCCGCGGGTTCATTCGACCACGTCACTTCCAACGTTTTGCCGGATATTGAGTTCGGCGAGCTGGAGACGTTCCAGATCGACATGGGCGGCATCGGCGCGCTCCAGGCTAGGTTCCAGACGCGGTTTCTCGGCGGTGCGCTTGCCGCCAACTATCAAGTTGTGAACTCGTTCTTCGAAGATACCCTCGTCATCGAAGGCCTCGATGGCGGCGGCGGAGTCCCGGCCAACGATAGCTTTACGGTGACCCATCCCACAGGAGCAGACGTAGCGATCGTTGATAACGGGCCTGGCGTCACGGTCACGGATGTCACCGGCGGTGACACGCTGGGTCGGCTGGTCCTCGAAACCCGCGGCGGCGACGACGAGGTGACGGTCAATATCGGTGGCACTCTTCCGATTGCCGTGCCCATAACGTTCGACGGCGGCGCTGGCGCGGATCAGTTGGTCGTCATCGGCACGCCGCTCAACGTTGCCGGTGCCCCAGACCCCTTCGACAACGTCAATTACACGCCGGGCCCAATTGGGAATCTGGGTCGGCTGGAGTATCTCGACGGCGGCCTTCGTGAGATGCTCATCGACTTTGTCAACCTGGAGCCGGTGCTCGACCTCGTGCCCGCCGCAATTTTGACCGTGAACGGGACGAACGCCAACAACGCGATCAATTACACGGGCGGCGGCACGGTCGCCAACGGCCTGGTCTCGGTCGATGCCTTCGAGACGATCGAGTTCTCGAATAAGGTCAGGCTGATCCTCAACGGCCTGGCGGGCAGCGACGCGATCAACCTCAATAACCCCAACACGCCCACCGGTCTGATCGGCATCACCGTAAATGGCGGCGACCCGACCGCCAGCGACACGGTCGTCGTCAATGGGACCGTCGGAGTGGACACAATCGTGTTCACCCCCACCGCGCCAGACGCGGGAACGGTGCTGGTCAATGCCCTGCCGCTCATCATACTGGCCACAACTGAGCACCTGACGATCAACGGCCGCGGCGGCAACGACACCCTGAATACCGTCACTCCCGCGGCGGTCAGCAGCCAAATTGAAATCACCCCCGGCGCGGCGCCCGATTCCGGCGGCTTGCGGGTTGACTCGCTCATTCCGCTCAGCTTCACGAACCTGGGAGCTGCTGCAAGCCTGACGATTACCGATCCTGACGTCGATCGAGATCTGGTCATTTACAACGGCACCGCGGCGGACGACATCTTCCGCGTTCCCGACAGCGGCGGCATTCCCGCCCCATCGTTGGAACTCGTAAGCCATCTGGGCGTGGGCACAACGGGCATCGAGACTTACGTGCTCCGCGGCCTCTCCGGCGACGACCGGTTCGAGGTCGTAGCGCAGACCAACGTCACCGTGGACGTGCAAGGCGGCGACCCCGGCGCCAGCGACGTCCTCGCGTTCACTTCGACCGGTGCGACGACGCTCAATCTCGGTTCGTCGAGGATCGACGATGCCGGCGTGGTCGGCACTCCCGACGTGGTCTATTCGGGCGTCGAGATAATCAATATCAATGCCAGCGGCCAGGCCCTGTCACTCGTCGGCTCGGCGAGCGATGACGACCTGACCGTTACTGTCTTGACTGCTACCTCCGGCAAGATTCAGATCGGACTGGCCGTCCAGCAGAGCGGCCAGGTCGGTCCGGGGGTCGTTCCGCCCCTGGTCAACTACAGCAGCATCGTTGGGGCTTTGGCAGTCGATATGCTAGCGGGCGAGGACACGCTCGTCGTTGTCGGCAATGCTTTCGCACAGAACTGGCTGGTGAATGCGGCAGCCGGAAGCGTGGCGATTGACGACGTGCCCAACGGCGTCGGCAATGACGGCCTGGTGACCTTCATCAATACCGAATCGCTCGAAACGTTCGGCCTGGAAGGGAACGATACCTTCATCGTCACGGCCGGAGCGATTCCCGTGTTCGTCGATGGCGGTGACCCGATCGGGACCCTTCCGGGCGACCTGATCTTTCCCATCGGCGCGATCGCGGCTTTCCCCGGTCCCGAGTCCGATGAGGGTGGCTTCTTGACGGGGCCAGGTGGCACGATCAGCTTCGATCACATCGAGAGCATCATCGTTCCGCCCAACGGCGACGACTGCCCCTTCCTGATCCTGGGGACCAACGCCGACGACGACATCACCGTCGTTGCCCGCAACGAGATCACGATCAACCTCACCACGTTCTTCCCGGGCGCCGACGGCATTCAGGACTTTACGGTCTCGGTCAACGCCGGGCCGGACATCCTCTTCCTCGACGAGCCGGACCTGTTTATCGACGCTCTGAATGGCGACGACGACATTGTGGTCCGTACGCCCGCCCCGAACGACGCCGATTGGGACGTCAACGTCCGCGTGGCCGGCGGGCCGCCGAGCATCGGCGAGACCAACGAAGCCGACCGCCTCGTCCTGGAGACGCCCGGCGTCGACCTCGTCGAGTTTCGTCCGACCGGTCCCGACACCGGCCGCCTCGTGATCAACGAGGACGGGGTTGCTGATTATCAGGCCGGCGGCACCGATTCGATCATCACGTTCGGGCCGTTCGTGTTCGAGTGCGTCGTGGACGAAGAGATCATCTTCACGTACCTCTCGTCGCCGGGAGGCGTGGAACTGGTCGAGTACGACGGCGAAGACAGTGAGGCCGACGCCACCATCGTGGACAATCCCGACGATCGCCTCACCATTTTCGGCACCGCCGGCGACGACACGACGACGGTCGCCCCGGCAGGATTGGGCAGCGGAACGTTCATTTCCACGCTCAGTCCGGTATTCAGCTTCCGCTCGTTCGAAGAACTGGTCGTCAACGGAGGTTCCGCAGCGGCCGATGCAGCAGGGGCTGGCTTCGACCACGTGATTTACAACGCGACGCAAGGGCCGGACGCTATTACGTCCGACTCCGACACGCTGTTCTTGGCTGACCCGAATCTTGGTCTCGCTCACCTGGTGACGCTCGGCGCCAGCATCGACAAGCTGGATGTGAATACGTTTGGCGGCAATGACAATATCGACTTGGACATCACCGTCGGCGCCATTGCCAAGACGATCGACGCTGGGGCCGGCAACGACACAGTCAATCTGCTTGGCTCCGATGACGCCGACATCTTCGGCGGCATCGGCGATGATACGCTGATCGGCTCGCCGGTTGCCGACAACATCTTCGGCGGCGCCGGCAACGACATCCTCATCGGCGGCGGCGGCGTGGACAACGAATTCGGCGAAGACGGCAACGACCTCTTCGGCAACCTGACGCTGACGCCCAATGGCGTTGCCGACGACCCCGGCGCCGACTTCATGTTTGGCGGCGACGGCATCGACCAGTTCGTCTGGGAGCCGGGCGATGGCAGCGACAATATCAGTGGTGGTGTGGACGGGGCCGACATTTTGCGGTTCTTCGGCGATGCCGGGGCCAACGCGTTCCTGCTGAACCCGGCCGCCGTCGCTCCGACCCACATGAACACGACGCTCGGTGGCGCGACCGTCGATACGCACGGCGTCGAGCAGCTCATCGTCAGCGGCCTGGCCGGAGCTGATACGTTCACCGTCACGGACCTGACCCCGACCGAAGTCGAAGACTTGTTGCTGGTCGTCGATGCCGCTGCCGGCTCCGCCGACGCCGTGACAGTCAACGGACGCACGGTTTCCGACAACGTCAATATCACCGTCAATGCCAATGGTCCGGCTGGCGCCTCGCGCGTCAATATCGCCGGACTGGATTACGACATTGATATCGACGGAATTGCGCTGGCCGATGCCGACACGCTGACATTCAACGGCAATGAAGGGAACGACACGATCCTGTCGGACAACGATTTAAATCCGCTCGACCTGAGCCTGCTCTTCTCGTCGGCTGAGGTGACGATCAACGCCGGCCTCGGCGACGACTTCGTCAGCGGCTTCGGAACGCTCAACGGCAATGAAGGCAACGACACGCTGGTTGGCGGCAGTGTCGCGCAGACGATCAACGGCGGCGACGGCAATGACCAGATCTTTGGCGGCGGCGGCGCGGACCTTCTCAACGGCAACGCCGGCGAAGACACATTCGTTCCCGGCTTTGACGGCGCAGTCGACACCGTGGATGGCGGCGCGGACTTCGACACGATCCTGGTGCAAGGCAACAGCGCCAACAACCGGATCGACGCCATTCAGACCACCCCGACGCAAGTCCAGTACGAAATCTCCGGTATTGGCGGCGGTGACGGCATTGTCGGCGGCGCGGGGACGGAGTCCGACACACTCGTAATCGCCACGGTCGAGCAGCTCACGATCCTGGCCGGATCGGGCGACGACGTGATCCGCGTGGCCCATGCCGACGCTCTGGTCGCGGCGGGTGTCGCGGTCAATCTGCTCCGCTTCACCGTCGATGGCGGCTTGCCAGGCGCCAGCGACCGCTTGACCGTCACCGATCTGGGGCTGGGCGACACGACCGTCCAGCGGATCGGCGGCACGCCCGGCGACGGCTCGTTCACGATGTACGCCTTCCTCGGCGGTGTCCCCGCCGCGGGCATCATCCCCTTGCCGCCGGTCGTGTACACCGACGTCGAATTTGCCAGCCTCAATCCTGTGCTGCCGATCACCGGCGGCACCGGCGGCGATGGCAACGGCAAGTTGTTCGTCTTCAAGCACGATCCGTTCGAGCAGAATAACTCGCGCTTGAACGCAACGTTCCTGGGCGCCAACGAGACGACGAATGTCGATCCCACGATCGACCCCGGCGCCGATCCTATCGGCGGTCCCGGTTTCGGGCTGCCCGGCGACGAGGACTGGTATCGGATCGTGGCCCAGCACAACGGCACGCTCGACATCCAGGTCTATTTCGACCAGCAAGGCACGCTCCTCAATGGCCGCGCGGGCTTGCCCGCCGAAGGCAACTTGGAGATCGCCCTGTACGACGCCGATGGCCTGGTGGGCGCGGCGCCTGTCCCCGGCGAGATCGCTGGTACGGGGCTGTTTGGCTTGAACGATACGAACGATGACGAGCGGATTCGCATTCCGGCCGTCGCGGGTCAGACCTACTACCTGCGGGTCCTCGGCGCCCCGTTCGTCGGCAACATCGAAAACAGCAGCGCGGCGATCAACGTCTACAACGTCGCGGTCGTCAACACGCCGGCCGAGGTGCCGATTGATCTGGAGCTGGACGACGTCATTGGCGTGGCCTCGGTTGATGCCGTGCCTGCGCCAACGCCGACCCAATTCGACGCCACCAGCACGGGTCCCCAGTTCGTGCTGTCCACGCTGAACGACTTCTACAACGGCAAGGACATCGTCTTCACCAGCGGCAATCTGAACGGCATCCGGGGCCGGATTCTCGACTACATCGGGGCGACGCAGACCTTCCAGTTTTTGCCCGGTACGTTCTTCGCCGCTCCCACGGCCGGCAGCACGTTCCAGATCGAAAGCGCCGACACGGGCCGCTCGCAATTCGACAACATCACCCGCGACACCACGCCGACGATCTTCCTCCGCGTGCCCAACGTGGTCAATGTCGCCGGCGTCGCTACGCTCGACGACCTGCCGTACAACGGTTCCGCGCCGGGCGACCCGCCGGACCAGTTCATCGGCATCCCGCACATCAGCAGCGTCCTCTTGGATGTGCCGATCGCTTCCGGCGCCGGCTTCCGCGTGCCGATCTTCATCACCGAGCACGGGACCAGCGACCAAGGCCCGCCGAACAATGTCTTGGCGGGCTACGCTCAACCCGTCGATCCAATTAATCGTCCGGGCCTGTTCAGCTTCACCTTTGGCTCGGCTGGCTCGTTTATCCCTGAGCTGCCGGTGTTTCCCGCCACCAGCGAGACGACTAGCTTCTTCATTTCGGCCCGCGTCGAGATGATCGATCCGGCCCAGAATATCAATCCGGTGGCACCTCATGGACCGGACAATCAGGAACAGGCCCAAGGCTACGGCGCCTTTGCCGAGTCGCTGGAGATCGTGGTCGATACACAGCCGCCGCCGGTCTTCTTCGGCTTGCCGAACGATCCGGACGACGGCCTGCTGCCCGACAGCGATACCGGCGTGAATACGAATCCGGAGACGCTAAACGACAGCATCACCAGCGACACGACGCCCGGTTTCTTCGGCCAGGCCGAGGCCGACGCCGTCATTCGTCTGTTCATCGACGCTCCGCAACTTCCACTCTTCCCCACCGGCAACGGCATCTTCGAACCGGCGATCGACTTCCAGATCGGATTCGACGTGGCCGAGCCGTTTGACGGAACGAACCAGTATCCTAATGGCTACTGGCAAGTCGATGCGGTCAACGTCGATCTAAACGCCCCGCCTTTCAGTCCCACTGACGGTTTGCGGCGGATCTTCGTCACTGCCGAAGACGTGGCGGGCAACATCAATCCGGAGCAAGGGCAGATCGTCCAGGAACTGGAAATCTTCATCGATACGCAGGGTCCACAAATTACCGACGTCGAGATCAACAACAAGGGCAACCCGTACGACTTGTTCGATCCCAAGCCATCGACCGACGGCCCGACTCCGCTGGTCAACTCGATCTTCCTGTCGATCCAGGACCTGCCGCTGCGGGTGGCGCCGTTCCTGATCCGGGCGATCAAGGAAGACATTGCCGATAATCCAGGCCACTACCTGGTTACGGGGGATTACAACGGGATCATTCCGATTCTCGACATCGTGGTCACCAATAATCCCGTCCCCAATCCGGCTCCAGAGCCGGGAGACAGCCCGTTCCTGGCGACGGCCTGCATCGAGATCGTCTTCCGGAGGCCGGGACCCGATGGCGTGTTCAACACGTCCGACGACATTGGCAAGCCGCTGCCGGATGATCGGTTCACTTTGTTCGTCAATGCCGAAGGGATCATCGATTTGGCCGGAAACATCGGCGACTTCGAGTCCAACGCTGACGAGCCGCACGACAGCCCGCCCCCTCCCGGCTTCCCCGATGTCTTGGGCGTGGACGGCGTGCCGACCGGCGACGGCATTCCGGGCGGCGATTTTCTAGCCCGGTTCACCGTCGACAGCCGGCCGGAGCTGGGCGTCTGGGCGGCCGGTTCGGCCTTCCTCGACATCAACGGCAATACGATCTGGGATCCGGACAATGAGGATTTCACCAATCGCGATATCACGCACGTGCTGGGCTTTGTGAGCGACGACCTGTTCGCCGGCCGATTCGCGACGAGCGATGGAGAAGGCGGGCTGATCGATGACGGATTCGACAAGCTCGCCGCCTATGGCCGCGTCGGTACGACGACAATGCGCTGGCTGATCGACACCGACAACGACGGCGTGGCCGACATCGAGCAGCTCGATCCGGCCAATATCAACGGCTTGCCGGTGGCGGGCAATTTTGCGCTCGGTTTCGCGGGCGACGAAGTGGGGTTGTTCACGGGTTCGACATGGCACTTCGATACCAACCACAACTTCGTAGTCGATACCACCATCGCCTGGCCGACAGCGGGTCATGCCATCGTCGGCGATTTCGACGGCGACGGACGCGACGATCTAGCCACCTGGACGAACGATACGTTCTCGTTCGACCTGAGCTCGATCGGCCCGGCTGGTCCGGTAGCGGCCCTCAACAATCCGGGGCTGGGCACCGGCGTCAACGGCACGATCGAACGCACGTTCCGCTTTGGCTTCGCGGGTCCCAGTGAGCGGCCGGTTGCCGCCGACATGAATCAGGACGGCATCGAGGACGTAGGTCTGTGGATGCCTGCCCGCGACGGCATTACGCCCCGCGGCCAGTCCGAGTGGTACTTCCTGCTCTCCGGCGTAACGCAGAACGACACCGGCGCGTCGATTCCGGCGAACCTCGGTCCGACGATTACCGGCTCGAACGATCCGACTCCGGGCAGCTATTTGGCCCTTCCCAATGGGTTCTATGGTTTGACGAACTACACCACCGGCCGCATCGTCGTCGATCCGCTGTTCCCGGGCGCCAACATCGTCCGCTTCCAGCCAGTGCCGTTTGGCAACGATCAGTTCATGCAGTTCGGCGACGAGTTCGCGCTGCCGTTGGTCGGCAATTTCGATCCTCCCACCACCCTCAGCACCACGGTGGCCAACCCGTCGGTCAACCCGCGGAACCCGTACGACGTCAACAACGATGGCACGGTAAATCAGATCGACCTGCTCAACCTGGTCAACTGGCTGACGGTCAATGGTCCGGGCCCGGCCCCCAGCGGCGGCTTTGTGACGGCGCCGTACGTCGATGTGAACGACGACACGATCGTCAATTCCATCGACCTGTTGGCACTGGTTAACTACATCACGCTGAATCCGCCGGGCAGCTCTCAGTCGGCTGGTGAAGGTGAAGCCGAAGGCGAAGGAGGCGGCGGCGTTGACGACTTCTTCAGCCGGCTCGGTTCGGGCGGTGGCGGCTCCAGCGATGAGGACGACTTGCTGGACTTGATTGCCCAGCGGTAAACGCCCCGTGCAAAAGCATAGACGCCCGTCCCATTCAAGGGACGGGTGTCACGGCGAGCAGCGAGTCCTCCCCTGCTCGTTGCCCGGCGTCAGCCCCGGCGGTCCCAGCCCGCCCGACTCGCGCGGCTGCTCGAGGCGTGCGCGCTGAAACGGCTGCCACTTGGGCCGATCTTGCGAGCCGGATGACGCCAGCTGAATCCACACGCCGAATTGCCCTTCGGCCCCCGCCTTGCGGGCAAGCGCCCAGCGGTGTCCTTCGCGCAGTTCGCGGTAATAGACGAACTCCGCGTCGCTGCTTGCTTCCTCCAATTGCATGGTGACAATCCGCCGCGTGCCGGCGGAATCGGAGTAGTCGGCCATGGCAATTCCACCGAAGACGTAATGCCTGCCGCGCGGGCCCACGAGCGCGTACCCGAAATGCTCGACCTGGCCAATCACGGTGGGATCTTCGCCGGTCGTCGCAGGCTGCTGACCGTCGGCAACAGAGCACGTCAAGGCGAGCAGTGCGACCATTGGTGGGACCAGAGCGTTCATCGAGTGACCTCCGAGGCTGGCGGGCCGACACCCAGGTCCGCCGCCGGTACTTGTTAAGCCAACTGGTGATGGAGTAAGTTTCAGCGCACTGTTTTCGTTCCCGCCCGCGGCAACCTGCCAAAACTTGCCGCTTCCTGGACCGGCCGGTCGGCGAGCCACCACTTGCTTTTATCATCCATGCACGGCCTTTACGACAAAGTTCAAGACGCGGTCGCCTTCATCAAGAAAAAGTGGAGCGCCACTCCGCACGCCGGAGTGATTCTGGGCACAGGCCTGGGCAGCTTCGTCCAGCACATTCAGGAAGAAGCCTCCTTCGAATACGGGGACATTCCTCATTTTCCACGCAGCACCGCGATCAGCCATCGGGGCCGGCTTGTTTGCGGCAGGCTATCCGGCCTGCCAGTCGTCGCGATGGAAGGCCGCTTCCACATGTACGAGGGCTACCCGCTCGACCAGATCACGCTGCCGGTCCGCGTGATGAAGGCTCTGGACGCCAAACTGCTGGTGGTGAGCAATGCGTGCGGCGGAATGAATCCTTATTTCCGGGCCGGCGACATCATGCTGATCGAGGATCACATCAACCTGATGGGGGCCAATCCGCTGATCGGCATCAACGACGACCGCCTGGGCCCGCGATTTCCCGACATGTGCGAGCCCTATTGTCACCGGCGGATCGAGCGGGCCCTGGAAGTGGCCCGCCGCGAGAACATCGTCGCCCACAAAGGAGTGTTCGTCGCCGTAGCCGGCCCAAATCTGGAAACGCGTGCCGAATACCGCTTCCTCCGCATGATCGGGGCCGACGTGGTGGGCATGTCCACCGTCCCTGAGGTAATTGTCGCCGTGCACTGCGGTCTGGCGGTCGTCGGCTTCTCGATCGTCACCGACATGTGCCTGCCCGATGCCCTCGAGCCGGCCGATGTCGCCAAGATCATCGCCACCGCCAATGCCGCGGAACCAAAGCTGACGAAGCTGGTCCTGGGCGTGCTTGCCGGCGAATCGGTGAACTAAGTATTTGCCGAACTGCCGGCGCATTCTAGTCCCATGTCCAAAGTCCAAGGTCCCAAGTCGAGTGCTTCTGACCTTGGACCTTGGACCTTGGACTTTGGACCCGGCCGTGGACCTTGGACTTTGGACATCGGCCCCGCCTTGGCCGCCATCCGCGCCCGCTGGTCCGGCCAGGCGCCATTCGCCGTCATTCTCGGAACCGGTTTGGGCGAATTGGCGGACGACGTTGACGCCAAGGCGATCATGTCTTACCGCGATATCCCCGGCTTTCCGCGCTCGACGGCGCTGGCTCACAAGGGCCGGCTGGTCTGCGGCACGCTCGGCGGCCGGCCGATCATCGTGCTTCAGGGCCGCTGCCATCTCTATGAGGGCTATCGGGTTCATGAGCTGTGTATTCCGGTGCGAGTGCTCGCGTCGCTGGGTGTTCAGACGCTCGTTGTCACCAACGCCGCGGGCGGGCTCAATCCGGGCTACTCCGTGGGAGACGTGATGGCGATTGACGATCACATTTGTCTGATGGGATTGCCGGGCCTCGCTCCTCTGCCGCCCATTTGCCGCGAGCGGATTCCCCGCGCCCGCACGCGACTTTATGACGAAGGGCTGATTCGCCGGGCAATCGACCTCGCTTCTGCGAGCGGATTTCAGCTTCAGTGTGGTGTGTATGTCGGCGTCACGGGTCCCAGTTACGAAACGCGTGCCGAGTACCGCGCCTTTCGGCGGATCGGGGGCGACTGCGTCGGCATGTCCACCGTGCCCGAGGTGCTCACCGCGGCTGGCTGCGGCATGCGCGTGCTCGGCCTCTCGACCGTGACCAACGTGGCCCGGCCGGACGCCCCCGAAATCGTCTCGGCCGACGAGGTCGCCCACGTGGCGGCCACGACGCTGCCGAAGGTCCGCCAGATTGTTCACGGCCTGATCGCGGGCTAGTTCTTTCCCGGCAGCATGCCCGCTTTGATCAGCTCTCCGTACGTTTTGCCGTCGGCGTTTTTCAGCGCTTCCGCGGCTGCCAGGGCGTCGGCCACCACCTTTTTGGCCTTGGCGGCTTCGGCTGGAATGTCCTTGGCCAGGTTGGCCGCCAGGAACTCCTTGTGCTTGAAGTTATCGTGAACCGCCTTGCCGAAGTCGTTCAGCCCGTGCCCCTTCGCCTTTTTGTCGGCGCCGGGGACATGGCAGGTGTCGCACTTCGTTTTCATCGCACCAAACGTCTGGGCGAACTTCGCATATTCTGCACTCGCCTTGTAGTGCTCAGCTACATACGGCGGCAGCGGCGGAAGGGCAAATGCTGACGTACAAAACGAACCGACGACAGAGATGGCAATCATAGAACGAACAGTCCGGATCATGCTTGCTCCTGGTGAGAACAACAAATGAGTGAATCGAGAATTAAGACGTGACTACCTCTTCCCCGCCGTCACCATCGGGAAGCTATCCGTCCGAAATGGCGACGCGGGCAGGTTGGCCTTGTTGAACAGGTTCGGTTCAGCCGTGTCTTCCCAGCCGAAGCGGACGGCGACTGGCTTGGCCACATCGGGCGAGTTGACGACGACCGTCTCGCCGTCGATCTCGGCGCTGGCCGGCACAAACTTCTGATCCTCGCCCGCGATGCTGAAATGCGAAAGCGGCTTGTCACTGTGGGCGGCCAGGCCGCCGGCCGTGTGCTTGAACTTGATGCGGACCTTGTTGTCTTCGACCGCCATCGAGTCGTAAAGCGGACCGGAATAAACCAGGTCCGCCTTGCCGTACGTCGTTCCCAGCGCCCACAGGGCGAGCCGCAAGCCCACATCCTGCTTATTAGGCGGATGGATGTCGTTGGTCGTGGCGATGTCGGTCGTCACGCACATGCCGGTGTTGGGCGACGCGGACAGGGTCTTGAGCTGAGCCTCCCACAGCTCGGCTAGCTGGCCCGTGTTCTTCGCCTTGTCGTAGGCGTAGGGGGCAAGCTGCACGAACAGGAACGGAAAGTCGCCCTGACCAAAACTCTTGCGCCAGTCGCCGATCATCGCTGGAAAGAGTTTTGCATATTGCTCGGCCCGGCCAACATTCGATTCCCCCTGGTACCAGATCGCTCCGCGAATCGCGTACGGAACGAGCGGCTTGATCATGCTGTTGTAGAGAACCGACGGCTGGTTGGGGTTGCCCGCCTTGAATTCCTTGCCCCGCTCGAGGATCGGGCCGAACCACTCGGAATCGGCGGCAAGCGTCTCCTTGCTGGTCCAGGCTTCGGCGATTGTCCCGCCCCAATTCGAGCTGATGATGCCGACGGGAACGCCCAGCTCGACGTTCAGCTTCCGCGCAAAAAAGTAGCCCACGGCTGAAAAGCTCGGCACGGTTTCTGGGCGCGCCACGGCCCAGCCGGTGAGCGAGCTGCCGTTATCGACCGCTTTGAAGTCGTCCTTGGGCTGGTCCGAGGGGTCGCGGCCGACCTTGATCATGCGGATCGCCGGATGATCGCACTTCTTAATCTCGTCCGCGGCATTGGTCGACTGTCGGACCGACCACTCCATGTTCGACTGGCCCGAAGCGATCCACACCTCCCCCACCATCACATCCACGAGCGTGATGCTGTTCTTGCCCTTCACGTTCAACCAGAACGGCCCACCCGCGACCGGCGTGGCCAGCTTTGCCATCCATTTGCCGTCGGCTCCCGCCTTGACGGCCGCTTTGGCCTCGCCCAGAGTCGTCGTGGGATTGGCCACGCTCAGTGTCACAGTCACTTCTTCGTCGGCATCGGCCCAACCCCAGACCGGAGCCTCGGTCTTCTGCTGAAGGACCATATGGTCGCCAAAGACCTTTGGCAGCCGCACGTCGGCCGAGGCCGAAGCCGCACAGAGCAACAGACCCGCGGCAGCGAGAAAGCCATACACCCTGCTCATGGAGTCAACTCCTGAAAAGGCACCGAAAAAAATCCACCGAAACGTCGCCCGATTCTAGTCCACCAACTTGTCCGCAGCCACCGTCGACCTAAGGAACACTTTCATCCACAGCTCTTTGGCCCCGCCTCCATCACTCCTGCCCATCGCCTGCCCACGTTCCTACATTAGTCATTGGTGTTTCGCCATTCATTCGATTCATGCATGCATGTCCAAACCTTTTTCCAAACTGGCCATCGGCGTCTTAAGTCATTGTCCACCAATAGTTTACGTGCAATTCTGCCATTATGCACTTATGCAGAATATGCATCCTAAGCATCGCCCCTGCCACCACTTACTCTGCTTCGTAGACAAAATGGCAACCAGGCAGGTCCGTTTCATACACTAGCAATTATTGTGCCATTCTGTTCACCAGCGACGCGCTAGACACGCGAATCAGACACCCGAATCGCGTCGAGTTTCGCTCGGTCCTAGGGGAACGGTTGTTCGCATGCCGCCAGAAGCAGGCACCTTGAATTCCTTGACCCGCGGCGGGACGTGAGTCATTCGAACCATCATGATCGACCAGGCCACCCACAGCACCACCGGCCCCACGGCCAGCACGATCAGCAGCGTTCGGAGGCGGTAATGCATAGGCGGTAAAGCGCGTGGCTATGCTCTTGTTTGCGGCGCGGTTCGTCCCCAAGCTGCCAGCACCATTGCCCCCAACTCCAAAACGGCGAACGACCCGAATCCTGCTGCAAATGTCGATTGCCCGCCAATTGCGCAGTGCAAAGCAAGAAGCAATAACATCCCCGCGCCGACAAGGAAGCACCACCACGGAAAAACACCGGCGGCTCTACTGCGCAGGTCGGGCCTGAACCGAACAATCGCCAGCGCGATAGGAAGTCCGATCACCATTCCTGCGATCGCAAACGCTAGAAATTCCGGAGAGTCGTTGGAATTAGCAGCAAGCCAATAGGCGCCAGCCAGCAAAGGCGGCCCCAGGGTCAGCACGATCATCAGCGTTCGGAGGCGGTATCGCACGAGTTATGGCCGTATTCGCTGCCCTCCGCCCGTCAACCACCGCTCACCACTCACTCACTCCACGCCATCCATTTGACCCGGCCTTTCACGCGGATGACAATACCAGCCAGCCAGTTTAGCCCGATTGGCAGCCCGCTTCGCTCCACATTACCGGGAGTCTCGCATGGCCCGCATCACTCGCCGCCAATTCCAACGCACCGCGCTCGCGGCTGGGGCCTGCCTCTTCGGGGCGCCAGCCATCGTGCGGGGGCGCAATTTGAACGAGAAGCTCAACATCGCCGTCATCGCGACCGGCGGACGGGGCGGCGGCAACCTGAATAGCGTCTCGTCCGAAAACATCGTCAGCCTCTGCGATGTCAACGAGAAAAACCTCGACGCCGCTTATGCCAAGCATCCGCAGGCCCGCCGCTTCGGCGACTTTCGCCGGGTGTTTGACCACGCCGGCGAGTTCGACGCCGTGGTTGTCAGCACCTGCGAGCACACGCACGCCTTCGCCACGCTCCTCGCCCTGCGCGCACGGAAGCATGTCTATTGCGAGAAGCCGCTCACGCACAACATCTGGGAAGCCCGGCTGATCCGCGAAGAAGCCGCGAAGGCCAAAGTCGCCACGCAAATGGGGATTCAGATTCACGCGACCGAGAACTACCGCCGCGTCGTCGAACTGATTCAGGGCGGCGTAATCGGGCCGGTGCGGGAGTGCCACGTCTGGGTTTCGCGAGCCTGGGGCCTGCAATCCGAAGAAGCCGCCCAGCGGAACAAAGATATCGTCTATGTCACCGACCGGCCGAAGGACGCCTCGCCCATTCCGCCGGGCCTCGATTGGGATCTCTGGCTTGGACCGGCCCCCGAGCGGCCATTCCACGACGTCTATTTTCCCGGGCCGAAATGGTATCGCTGGTGGGATTTCGGCAGCGGGACGATGAGCGACCTCGGCAGCCACTGGAACGACCTGCCGTTTTGGGCTCTGAAGCTCCAGTCGCCGCTGACCATCGAGGCGTCGGGCCCGCCGGTGCACGCCGAAATCGCCCCGGCTTCGATGAACGCGACCTATGAATATGGCCCGCGGGGCCAGCAGCCGGCGGTCAAGCTCACCTGGCACCAGGGCGAGAGCAAGCCGGAGATTTGGAAAAACAAAGGCATTCCGCAGTGGGGCAACGCATGCCTCTTCATCGGCGACGGCGGCATGCTCTTGTCCGATTACAGCAAGTATGTGCTTTTGCCCGAGGACAAGTTTGCCGGCGTCAAGTTGCCCGATCCGACCCTCCCGCGCGTCGCCAGCCATCACGCCGAGTGGATCGCCGCCTGCAAGGGACAAGGCAAGACCTTAGCGGACTTCGAGTACTCCGGTTGGCTCACCGAAGCGAACCATCTGGGCAACGTGGCCTATCGGACCGGGAAAAAGCTCACCTGGGACGCGGCAATGCTCCAGGCGACCAACGCTCCCGAAGCAGCCCGCTTCATCCGCCGCGAATATCGCAAGGGTTGGGATTTGGCGGCATGGTAACCGACTGTGAGTGCTTGACGGAATTCGCGGGAGTCGCTGCATGAAGATCGGACACAATGGTGCGCTCAGTCGGCGCTCCTTTCTGCGACAGATTGCGGCCTGCTCGTTGGGAGCGTCACTCCCGGCATGGCCGCAGCTGGCATTGGGACAGACGGCGCCGGCGGCGAAGTTTCAGCCGCTGAACCGCTTTCCGCGGATGGTGCAGGAGCATTTCGTGGCCCAGGTGCGGGCCGCAGAATCGCGCAGCCTGCTGGCGAAGTCGGCGCTGAAATCCAAAGCCGACGCCGAAGCCTTCGTACGCGAAGTGCAGGGCCGCATTCGCGAGTGCTTTGGTCCGGAGCCCGAGCGGACGCCCCTCAAGCCGCGAATCACCGGCATCGTCGAGCGGGACGCCTATAACATCGAAAAGGTCATTTTCGAGAGCCGGCCGGATTTTCTGGTCACCGCCAATCTCTATGTTCCCAAGGGCCGCAAGTTTCCCTTGCCCGGCGTAGTGGGCACGTGCGGCCACTCCGCCAACGGCAAAGCGGCCGAGCCCTATCAGTCGTTCGCCCAGGGATTGGCCCGGCAGGGCTACGTCGTGCTGATCTTCGATCCGCTCGGTCAGGGCGAGCGGCTGCAATATGTCGATGACATGCTGAAGCCGAAGCAGGGAATTGGCGTGAGCGAGCACCTGCTCGCGGGCAACCAGCAGTTTCTGGTGGGCGAGTTTCTCGGCGCGTGGCGGGCCTGGGACGGAATCAGGGCGCTCGACTATTTGCTGACGCGCGACGAGGTCGATCCGAA
>JAKEHX010000440.1 GCA_022614795.1 Planctomycetaceae bacterium
CCCCCTGCCCCCCCCCCCCACTCCGCACTCCGCATTTTGTCCTTCTTTCCGCCGGCACCGACGGCGAAGACGGCCCGACTGACGCTGCCGGCGCGCTCATCGACGGCGACCTGCTCGACCGGCTGGCAAAGACCAACCTCGACCCGCGCGACTTTCTCCGCCGCAACGACGCTTACCACTTCTTTCAGCAGCTCGGCGGGCTGATCAAGACCGGGCCGACCAACACCAACGTCTGCGATGTGCGGGTGGTGCTGGTTGAGCGTTCCTCACAAGCCTGACGCGCAAACGAAGGAATTCGCACTTTCCTTCGCTCGCGCGTCAGGCTTGTATCAAGACGCACCCCAACGTCGCATCAACTCATGCGGCACCGCGAGCTGGTCGAGAATCCGCGCGACGACAAAATCCACGAGGTCCTGCACCGACCTCACGCCGTGATACCAGCCGGGCATTGCCGGCAGGATGACCGCGCCGGCCTGGGCGGCCCGGTGCATGTTCTCGATGTGCACGACTGAGAGCGGCGTCTCGCGCGGGACGAGGATCAACTTGCGGCGCTCCTTGAGCTGAACGTCGGCCGCTCGCTGAATGAGGTTCTGGCTCGCTCCGTGGGCAATGCCGCTAAGCGTGCTCCCGGAGCAAGGACACACCACCATGCCCCCCGTCAGAAACGATCCGCTGGCGATCGGGGCCATGAAGTCTTCGTGGTGGTAGGCGATGACTTGCCTCACTCGCTCGCCCAAATCCGCCGGCAGCAGCTTCGCCAGGTCCGGCCGCGCCGCATCAATCGCCAGCCCCAATTCCTGCTTGATCACCGCCGCCCCCGACGGACTGATCACCAGGTGCACTTCGCGTCCAGCGCGCAGCAGCACCTCCAAGAGCCGCGTGGCATACACCGCACCACTCGCGCCGGTGATGGCAACGATGAGAGGCAATTCGGATGCCGGTTCTGGGACGGTCATACGGTGACAAATCTCAGCACACCGTACTCAGTACTTAGTACCGGGTACTTCTTGTTTCAACTTGTACCAAGCCGCGTCTCACTTCAATCGCAGGGTGTTCTCACTTCCGCCCCACATACAGCGTCGCAATCCCGCCGGTCAGCGGCCAGTATTTCACGTTCCTAAGTCCCACGCCCCGCATCCGCTCGGCCAGCGCTTCGCCGTCGGGAAACTCGGCCACCGTCGCCGGCAGGTACTCATAAGCGGCGGAACTGTTCTTCGCAAACAGCTGCCCAATCCGCGGCAGGATGTTGCGGAAGTACCAAAGATAAAGTCCGCGAAACGGCTGCCAGCGCGGCGTGCTGAATTCCAGCACGGCGACCTGCCCGCTCGGCCGGCAGACGCGCGTCATCTCGGACAGGCCGCGATCGGTATCGGCCAAGTTCCGCAGACCAAACGCGACCGAGACGATCGCAAACCGGTTGTCTTCAAATAGCAGGTTCTGAGCGTCTGCTTCGACGAACGTCAACTCGCCGCCGATCTTGGCCCGCGCTTGCTTCTGGCGGCCGATTTCCAGCATCTCACGGCAGAAGTCAGCCGCGACAATCTCCGACTTGCCCTGCGTGGCCCGCTGAAATGCCAGGGCCAGATCGCCCGTCCCCGTGCAGACATCGAGGATGGGCTCGCCCGCCACCGGCGCCAGCTTGCGAACCGTCCACCACCGCCAGTAGCGATCGACGTTCAGCGATAGCAAGTGATTCATGCGGTCGTATCTCGGCGCGATCTCGCCGAACATCCGCTGCACCCGCTCACTGGATTTGTCGATCGTGGTCGTGGACATGATGGGCTCGTTGGCCGACCCCGGCGGCAAATCCGATGTTAACTGTAGAGGCGAAAGCTTCCGAGCTACCGATCGCGGCGGCGTTTGGCGATGTCGAGTCGCCTGTGCCGCCGCCGTCAATCGCAAGTCATTTCAGGACAAGACCTTACAACGTCGCGCGTGAGCAGCCAACACGGTTTGCGGCCTTTCGCGGTCATTTCGCAATTGCCAGTCCGAACACGAGCCGCTATTACCCTGTCCCCTCACTGCATCTGACCGCACGACGTATGATAGTGTAACTGCCTGCCTTCGCGACAAGCCACCTATGTCTCTCGCCGAGCTGCCCCGGCCGGCCGCACTTCGCCGGGAAAAGCCCACCGACCAGCCCGCCTCGCCCGAGCCGTCGCCTGCACCTTTCCCAGCGCCGCCTGCTCCGGCTGCACTGCGCGCCGGTTCCGTCCCGCGGCCTGGTTCTACACCGCGACTCTGCCCCGCTCCGCGTCACGACATGCGGTGCAGCATTGGCGACGCCGCCAGCTACAGCGTGATGGTCGGCATCGGCGAGACCTATCTCGCCGCCTTCGCCCTCGCATTGGGCACCGGCGAGACCTTCGCCGGGTTGATCGCGACGCTGCCCATGCTCGCCGGTGCCTCGATCCAGCTCGCAACCCCCTGGGCGCTCAAGCAATTCCATTCGTACCGCACCTGGACGATGCTCTGCGCGGTCGTCCAGGCGCTCGCACTCTTGGCTGTGCCGCTGGCGGTCTGGCTCGAGCTCGTCAGCATCACCGCCGCTGCCATGTGGGTCTTCATCGCCGCCTCGGCCTATTGGGCCGCCAGCCAGGCAGCCGGGCCCGCCTGGAACACCTGGATCGAAGAGATCATCCCCAAGCGCGTGCGGGCGAACTTCTTCGCCTGCCGCGCCCGCATCAGCCAGATGTGCGTCCTGCTGGGCTTTGCCGCCGGCGGCATTGCTCTGCATTTGGGCCATGCGACCGGCTACGAGCTTGCCGCCTTTGTCGGAATTTTTCTGGTCGGCGCGATCTGCCGCGTGGTTTCGGCCGGATTCTTGAGTCAACAGAGCGAAGTCTCGGCCGGCAAGTACCACGCCCGGCCGGTGACCTTGCGACAGATCGTCTCGCAAACCAGCGGCGACGTCGGCGGCAAATTCGTCCTTTATCTGCTCGCCGTCCAAGCCGCCGTGCAAATCTCCGGGCCGTACTTCACGCCGTTCATGCTCGCCGAAGAGCAAATGAGCTACCTCTCGTACATGGGGCTCATCGGCATCTGCTTCCTCGGCAAGGCGCTCGCCCTGCCGATGTGGGGCCGCATCGCTCACTACTCCGGCGCCCGCCGGCTGTTGTGGATCGGCGGCACCTCGATCGTCCCCATCTCGGGCCTCTGGGTTTTCATCGACTTCTTCGACGGCTCTTCGCGAGTGGCCTTCATTTGCAGCATCCAGCTCCTTTCGGGCATCGTTTGGGCGGCTTACGAGCTGGCGATGCTGCTGATGTTCTTCGAGGCCATTCCGCAGCGCGACCGGGCGGGCGTGCTCACGCTCTATAACTTCGGCAACGCCGCCGCCTTGGTGATCGGCAGCCTCGTCGGCGCGGCAATTCTTCAGACGCTCGGCGAATCGCACCAGTCTTACCTGGTCCTCTTCGGCCTGTCGTCGCTCGCCCGCCTCTCGACCGTACCGCTCCTCTGGCGCTCGCCCGTCAAAGCGGTCGAAGTGGTGCAGCCCGCGGTGCGCGTGGTCGCCGTCCGCCCCGACGACGGCGGCCAGGACCGCCCCATCCTGCCAAGCCTGGCGGAAAGCGCGAAGTAGGCCTGCACTCCGTGTGGGCCAGGCGCTTGCCTAGAATTCCGCAAAGAAGTTCCATTTCGGCTCCCAGGCCTCGAGCTTCCGAAAATACCGGTCCTGCTCCTGGATTCGCAACTGGTCGACGCCTCTGTCTTTCAAAAGCTGCTTGCGAACAAGTTGGCCGACGCTTTGCCGCGTGATGAACTTGCGCGGCAAGCTCACGTTGATTTCTTCATAACGGCGGTGGCACAGCAGGAACTTGATGACCTTGTGCACGGCGGGCCAGCCGCAGTCGTTGAAGCCGACAATGCCTCCCACGGCGAGCATTCGATCGATATAGAACAGATCCAGCAGTGTGTAGTCGAAGGTATGCCAGCCGTCGATATACGCAAACTCATATTGCTCGCCCTCCGCGAGCAGACGCGGCAAGGCAAAGTAGTCGTAGTCCTCGATGAGTCGATGGCGGTGCGCCAGCCCGGCGCGGGCGACACTCGTCGCGCCCACGCCCTTCCAATCCGTCGTCTGATGCGGGTCAATCGAAACGAGTGAACCCTCGCCGCCGATTCTGTCCATAGCCGTCAGGATCGAAAGCGTCGCCGCTCCGCAAGCCATTCCGACCTCGACCGCTCGCTTGGGGCGCAGCTCCAGAATCGTGCGAAACAGCGCTTCGGCATGTTTGACGAGAATCTGAGCCTTGACTTTGGTTTGCTCCCCCTGCTGATCGATGGCGGTTCCCTCGCGCAGCATCTGTCTCAGCACATCGTTCTCGAACATCCGGTCATACAGGCGCTTGACACGCGGCGGTTTTCGTCCGCCTCGCAGCAGGCTACTAACACGAGACATCGGAATCTCCGCAGGAGGATACTGAGAGGTTGTGAATCTTTCGTAGCTGAAGTCGCCAGACTTCAGGTTTTTCCGCGGATTCGGAACTCTGGCGAGTTCCGCTACGGGATTCATTCACAAC
>JAKEHX010000046.1 GCA_022614795.1 Planctomycetaceae bacterium
CGATCAGCCGCTGAAGGTTGGCCCGCACGGTGACGCGGGCCCGCACCTTGAGCTGAATGCCATTCTGGGCAATCGCTTCAAGATATTGTCCGCGAGCGGGGCAATCGATCACTTTGGGATAAACGCTGGTCTGGACCGCCTCGAGGATGTTGCGGCCCGCCAGATCGATCGCCGTCGCTTCACGAAATGAAAGGCGGATGATCTTGGCTTTGTTAGCGGCAATCAGCGAGCGGACGACGAGCGGGACGTTGCCGCCGGCCAGGTAGTGCGCCTCCAGGGCTTTGCTCGTCATTCCCTGGTCTTCGTCGAGCCCGGCCTGCACTGCCATGATCTTCGACTTGACGATCACGTCCTTATTGACCTTGCGAAAGGTCATGCCGATCAAATCGAAGATAGTGATTCCGGCCCCCGTGAGGAACGATTGAATCCAGAGGCGGAAGTAATTGGCAAAGACCGCCACGATGATCAGCAATATGAACAGCACGATGACGGCGCCGATCACGGCGGCCATGGGCAGCATCGTCTGCCAGACATCGTCCTGACCAAATACCAGGGGCATGGACAGCATCCTCAAGAAAGGCGAATCTTCCGGCGAAAAGCTACCCGTTGGTATCCCACCCGCTGGTCATTGTCAAGCGAGTATGCCCTTCCTCTACTCCTCGTTCTCGTTCTCGTCCTCGTCGTCGTCCTCGCCCTCGAAGTCGCTCCCGAGAGAGTTCAACTCGCTCTCGATGACCCTTCCCAAGGTTATCCTTGCCCCTGCGAATTACCCATAATGACAAGGACCGACGAGACCTTGGGGTGCCAACAATGCCGCTAATCAGTTGCCCGGAATGTGGACGCCAAATCTCGACGCAGGCCGAGGCGTGCCCGCAGTGCGGCCATCCCAATCAGCCTGGAAAGCAATTTTCCGCGGGGCCGCGGTGCTATGCCTGTTCAGCAGCCGCCACCACGCGCTGCCAGAGCTGCGGCAAATTGAGCTGTGCAGTGCATTTGCAGAGCATTTACGTGTCGCACGGACATGGCGGGGCGTATGAGCTGCGGTGCGAAAGTTGCCATTCGACGGCGATGGTTTGGAAGGTTGTGGGATGGATTGTAGGCGCGATCGTTCTGTTTTTCGTTTTGATGTTCTTCTTTGGAATGATGCAGTAGGTAATGCGCGTGGTCGCGGGTTAGAACCCGCAATCGAGGACTAGGACGAGGAGGAAATCGCCAACTCTGGCGACCAAAGCGCTGGCGGGAGTAGAATGTACTCGTCCTCCCGCTCCTCCGCTTCCGGCTCATGTCCACACCCGCTTCTACGAAAATCGCCTGCCCGCATTGCCAGGGGCAGGTCAAGTCGCCCGGCTTGCCGGCCGGATCGCAGGTGACCTGCCCGAAGTGCGGCAAGGCGTTCCGGCTGGGCGAGAAGGAGCCAGGAGCCAGGGGCCAGGGGCCAGGAGCCAGGGGTCGGGAGGGCGGGGCTCCCGCCGAGCCAAGGGCTAAGAGGTCAGAGGTCAGAAGCGAGGAGCGCAAGGCTCCTGCCGAGCCGACTCCAGCCCAGCCGCCCAAGCCGGTGTCGCAACGACCGCCGCAAGCGCGGCCGGCCGCACCCACGCCCAAGCCGCAGTTGCCACGGGCCCATCGCGGGACCCGGGGAACAGAAAGCTCGCCCGCCGCACCCCAGGCACCATCGGCGGCGTCACCGCAAGATCTTCAAAGTCACGCTCCGCCTGCACCCGTTGGTGAACGGGTCTCATCCGACGGCTATGTGCCGCTCGACTTCGAGACGGCGGCCCAGGCGACCCAGCCGGCCCATCAGCCGGCCGGTCCGCCATCGGGCCAGACTTCTTGGGCGCCGCCTGAACGCCCCACGACCGGCACGAAAACGATCGATCCGCTGATGCTCGGCCCGCAGCCGCGGCCCAAGCCGCCGCCGCCCAAGGAAGTGGCGGTCGTTTGCAAGCTCTGCGGCACGCGAATGCACGCCCCCTTGGAGAAGATCGGCGAGAAGATTCGATGCCCCGATTGCCATTCGATCAGCGAAATCCTCGCGCCGAAGAAACCGCCGCCGCCCAAGAAGTCCGGCCCAACGCTCGACGACGCCCCTGACTTCGGACTGGGCGAGCCGGTCGAGCGGCCGGCTTACCGGCCCGTCGTAGCGCCGCGCGGCGAATACGCGGAGCTGGCCGAGTTCGATCCCTCGCAGCGCCCGCCCGGCTGGAGCCGGCCCGAGCGGCTGACTTCCACGGCCGCCTCGGCGACCGTCGAGGAGGAAGTGGACGACGAGGAGATTGTCGTTTCGGCGCCGGTCGAGCGGCTGGAGATCAAGCCCGACATTAAGCCGCTGCCGCCGCCCGATCCCGAGGACGACCTGTATGACGGTAAATTCGACGATGGCCTGATCGGCGATTGGGACGACCGTAAAAAAACGCCGGACGCCTGGAAACGGGCTCCGCTGATGGTCGGGATTCTCGGTTTCCCGTTCCGTTTAGAAAATCTGCTCCGGATCATCCTCTATGCAGCCGGCCTGGCGCTAATGGCGAACATGGTCCATGGCACGACGGCCGCGGCCAACTCCGACGACGCGTCGGCCAAGGTCTTCGCCATCGTGGGGAGCATGTTTTCGGCCGTGGGCCTCGGCCTGCTCGTGACGTCGTTTGCCGCCGTGCTGTTCGCGATCGTGCAGGACACGGCCAACGGATCGAACGATGTGTCGAGCTTCCCCGATTGGAACATCGTCGATTGGGTCGCGACAAGCATGTACTTTCCCGCTGCCGCGTTCATCGCGGGGCTGCCCGGCTCGATTTTCACGGTCGCTCTGATCAGCAGCGGGCTCGATCCGACCTACGGCGCGTTTGCGGCCGTCGCGCCGCTGGCGCTGAGCTGGGTCGTGCTCTTTCCGCTGGTGCTCTATTCAATGCTGGCCGAGGGCTCAATCATGGCCCCGTTTTCGACAGCGACTTACAAGAGCCTGCAAGCGGCGCCCGAAGGGTGGGTTTATTTCTATGTGTATGCCGCCATGCTGGGCGTGATGGGCTGCGCCGCCTTTGGGTTCGTCTGCTCCCACAGGTGGATTGTGAACATCATCGGCTCGGTCGGCGTGGTGTTCGTGGCCGTGCTCTACTGCCGGATTCTGGGCCGGATGATGTGGTATTGCGCGGAGAAGATGGCGCGGCTGGAGCGGCAGCGGGCAGAGTAGGCCCACACTCCGTGTGGGCCAGACGCGCATGAGAATGCCGCACATAATTTTCGGGTAAGGAAAGCTACTTCATATAACCAACCGAGTTATGATGGGTCCGTTTCCAGGGGCCTCTCCATTCAGGTGCACGCCATGTTTCGACTGCCTCGTCCGTGGCCGGTTTGCGCGCTGTTGATTTTTTTCGCTCCCTCCATCGCTACCGCTGCCGATCGCCTGGTGAGTGTTTCTGGCAGCGGTCGGGTTTCGGCCCCGCCCGATGAGGTCGTCATCAAGATTCAGTTTTCCACGGTCGACGACGACCTGGTCCGGGTCCGCGCCGACAGCGACAAGCAGCTCAAAGCGATCCTCGATCTGGCACAAAAGCAAGGCGCCAAGCCGGGCGATTACGACGTAAGCAGCCTGAAGTTGGAGCTGTCGTTCAACGAACAATTGAAGCGGCAGGTTTATGAAGTGCAGCGCGAGCTGTCGGTCAAGCTGGGCGTGCTGGCAAATCTGAACCCACTGCTCGCCGACTTGCTCAAGTTGTCGGACATCCGGATCGGGAGCATCACGTTTGGTTCGAGCAAGTCCCGCGACTATGAGATGGAAGCGCGCCGCCGTGCGGTGGCTGACGCCAAGGAAACTGCCGCGCATCTGGCCATGCTCGCGGAGCTGAAATTGGGCAAGGCCCGGCAAATCTCGGCGTTCAACCAGGCGATTCGCCCCTTCGTTACCAGCGTGATTCCCGTTGTCGGACAAGCCGACCCGTTCGCACCGCGCCGGGCTTCTGCCGCCCGACCGCGTTCATCTTCCCAGGCAGCCGCCGCAGTGGAAGGACCAGGCGGCGTGGAGTTTGTCGTCGCTCAGGCAGGCGGCGGACAGGTCGCTGGCAATGCGGCCAACGATGAAGCTTTCGGACTGGGGCTGATCGAGTTTACCGCCGACGTGTCGATCGAATTTGAATTGGTCGAATGAGCTGGTGCACTTGGGAGTTGTATGGACCTGCATCTCAAACCGTGTGACCCCGACTTTGGTGGAGATTTGCAACGATCTGCTTCATGCGACAATGCACCCGATGTCCGCCACAACGGATATGACAATTCGCGTGGTTGCGTTTGCCGGTGTGCTGGCAGCGATGTGGATCTGGGAATGGCTGCTACCAAAGCGAAAGCAGACCTGTCGCCAGCCCCAGCGCTGGCTCAGCAATCTGGGCCTCGTGGCAATCAACAGCGTCCTGGCGCGACTGGCCGTGCCGCTGTCGGCCGTGGCAGCCGCGGAACTCGCCGCGCGGCAGGGCTGGGGAGTCTTGGTGTGGCTCAATGGGCCGGCGTGGCTGGAATTCATCATCGGGCTGGTGCTATTGGACCTCGCCCTGTACTTGCAACATGTGATGTTCCACGCGGTCCCCGCGCTGTGGCGGCTGCACATGGTCCATCACGCCGACCTCGACTTCGATGCCACGACAGGCCTGAGATTCCACACGCTGGAGATTGTGCTTTCACTGGGGCTCAAATGCGGAGTCGTGCTCGCGCTCGGGCCATCCCCCTGGACGGTGCTCGTCTTCGAGGTTCTCCTGAACGCGACATCGATCTTCAATCACAGCAACGTGCGGATGCCGGCCTGGCTTGACCGGCTCTTGAGACTAGTGGTCGTCACGCCCGATATGCACCGGGTCCATCACAGCGCTTTGTCGCGCGAGACGAACAGCAATTTCGGCTTCAACCTCCCGTGGTGGGATCGCTGGCTGGGCACTTACCGCGCCCAGCCAGAGATCGGCCACGAGCAAATGACGATTGGCCTTGCGCACCTGCGCGATGAGCGGCGGACCGAGCGGCTGCACTGGATGCTTGTCCTGCCTTTCCTGCATGGACCGGGCGCGTATCCGATCGTGGGCGGCGATAAGCGCAAAGCCGACTAGCGGAGCACATTCATGGACCTGCACCTAAGCGGTCGCGTGATTCTGGTTTCGGGCGGGGCGAAGGGCATTGGCGAGGCCATCTGCCGCGTGCTGGCTGCGGAAGGTGCTGTGCCCGTGATCATTGGCCGCAATCCGGCGGATAACGACAAGGTCGTGGCTGAAATCCAGCGATCAGGCGGGCACGCATTTGCTGTCACCGCCGAGCTGACACGGACGGACCAGTGCCAGCGCGCGGTTGACGAGGCACGGGACAAATTCGGCCGAATCGACGGCCTGGTGAACAACGCCGGCATCAATGACGGCGTCAACCTGGAGCACGGCGACACCGAGCGCTTCCTGGCGTCACTTCGCAAGAACCTGATCCACTACTACGAGCTGGCCCATTTCGCCTTGCCGGAGCTGAAGAAGAGCCGCGGCGCGATCGTCAACATCGGCTCGAAAGTGGCCGAGACGGGCCAGGGGGGCACATCGGCCTATGCCGCGGCCAACGGCGGGCGCAGCGCCCTGACGCGGGAATGGGCGGTCGAGTTGGCGAAGTACGATATTCGCGTGAACGCGGTGATCGTTGCCGAATGCTGGACGCCGATGTATGCCAAGTGGCTCTCGTCGCAGTCCGATCCGGCCGCTGCTCGCCGGCAGATCGAACAGCGGATTCCGCTGGGCCACCGGATGACGACCGGAGAAGAAATCGCCCACGCGGTCGCGTTCTTCCTCTCCGATCGCTCCAGCCACACGACGGGTCAGCTCATCCATGTCGATGGGGGCTACGTGCATCTGGACCGGGCGATCGGTTGAAGCAGTGCTACGGCTCCACCGAAAACTTATGCACCGTCGTCGAGCGGTACGTCTCACCCGGCTTCAGGACGGTCGAGGGAAAGCTCGGCTGGTTGGGCGAATCGGGATAGTGCTGCGTTTCGAGGCAGAAAGCGTCGTGCTGTTTGTAGCCTCCTTCGCCCGCGCCGCCACCGAGGAAGTTGCCGCAGTAAAGCTGCACGCCCGGCTCGGTCGTGAGAATCTCCATTACGCGGCCGCTGGCCGGGTCCTTCGCCTTGGCCGCCAGCTCCAGCTTCCCCTGCTGGCCGCGCAGAACGAAGCAATGGTCGTAGCCTTTCGTTTTGTGCGGGTCCTTCTTCAGCTCGTCGATCCGCTCGCCAATCGCGTGCGGTGTCGTGAAGTCGAACGGCGTCCCCTTGACGTCGGCCAGCTTGCCGGTCGGGATCGACGTGTCGTCGATCGGCAGATACTTGTCGGCGGCCAGCGTCAGCTCGTGCCTCAGGATCGTGCCGCTTCCCGCGCCGGCCAGATTCCAGTAGGCGTGGTTGGTGAGGTTGACGACGGTCGCCTTGTCTGTCTTCGCTTCGTAATCGATCTTCAGCTCGTTATTGAGTGTCAGTGTGTACGTCGTGGTGACGTCTAGTTTGCCGGGATAGCCCTCTTCGCCGTCGGGGCTCGTGTAGGTGAATTTCACGCTGACCGAATCGGCCGTCTTGGACGGCGAGGCCTTCCACAACACGGCGTCGAACCCTTTGATGCCGCCGTGCAGGTGGTTCGGGCCGTTGTTGGTGGCCAGCGAATACTCCTTGCCGTCGAGCTTGAACTTGCCGCTGGCGATGCGGTTGCCATAGCGGCCCACGGTCGAGCCGAAATAGGGATGCCGCTCCAGATAGCCCGCGAGCGCCGGAAAGCCGAGGGTGATGTTCGCCGTCTTGCCCGCCTTGTCGGGCGTTTCGACGCTGATCAGCGTCGCGCCGTAATCGATCAGGCGGACCTTGATGCCGCGGCTGTTGGTGAGCGTGAAGACGGTCACTTCCTTGCCGTCCTTGGTCTTGCCGAAAGGCTTCGATTCAACGTTGAGCATGGGAGCAATGAGACCTGTTTCGGGGCCGCGGACGACTTTTGGCTCTTGAAGTGCTGTGCCGGTCAATTTGGGCGGCGGCTGCTGGGCGTGGGCTTGTGGGACATAGGCATGCGGTGCCACACCTGCGGCGATCACGAAGCAGGCGATTCTAACGGCAGGCGGCAGGCTGCGAATCAGGCGCGGCATGGCGAAATTCCTGGGAAGGCGACAGGCGGGACGAGATGCGTCGATTATGAAGCATTCAGGCGACATGCTGCAAGTCTCGCCGCGGCAAGGGTTTAGTTGTAGGCACATTCCGTGTGCCGTCGGCTACCTCACGGCACACGGAGTGTGCCTACTACTTAAACGAGCAAGAACCCGCCGCGGCCGGAAACATACATCCCAGCAGGAGCGACCAAAGGGCATCGGATGCTTGCCACGCGATGAACGAGCCTTCCGTCGATTGGCCCGCCGCGCTCGCCCAGCACGACCGCTGGCTGCGAACGGTGGCCCTTGCGCGCCTTCAGGAGCCGCAAGCCGTCGATGAGGTGCTTCAGGAAGTCGCGCTGGCGGCGGTGCGGCAGGCGGCCCCGTTGGCTGACACCAGCAAGGTGGCCCCCTGGCTGTATCGACTGGTGGTGCGGCAGGCGCTCCTCTACCGGCGAAAGTGCGGACGGCGGAGGCGGCTTGCCGGCCGCTACGGCGAGCAAGTCCGCACGGGCGATGCCGCCGGGCGAAGCGAAGTGCTCGATCCGCTGGGCTGGCTCCTGGCCGAGGAGCGGCGGATGCAAATTCGCCGGGCCCTCGCGGAGCTTGCGCCGCGCGACGCCGAAATCCTGCTGCTGAAGTACACGGAGAACTGGAGCTATCACCAAATCGCCGCCCATTTGGGCGTGTCGCACAGTGCCGTCGAGGCCCGGTTGCATCGGGCCCGCCGCCGGCTGCGTGAAGAGCTGGCGGCGATAAACGTCATCGAGGTTGGCAAATGAATGCGATCGACAAGACCAAGGAAATGTTCGACGACGACGCCCGGTTCGACCGGCTGGTCGATGGCGAGCTGGCGGCGGAAGAATACCACGCTTTCCTCGCCGGCCTCGACGACGAACCCGGCGGCTGGAGGCGGTGTGCCCTGGCCTTTCTCGAGGCCCAAGCACTCGGCGGAGACTTGGCGGCGATTCGCCGGAGCGGGTCCCACGCTTGCGTGGGCAAGTCTATACAGCTGGCCGAGCAATCCGCGCCGCCGGTGACACTCGCCCCACGCCTGGCCGTCGATCCCGCCCGTTGGAAACTGTTGCTGGCCATGTCGGCTTCGTTCCTGGTGGCGTTCATTCTCGGCGTGACGCTGCCGAGTCTCTGGCCGCCCGGCGGAACCACGGGTAAAGGCGGCCAACTCGTCGCCGGTTCCATGGAGACACAGCCCGACGTCGGCGTGCCCGAGGAGTCGATCCGCACCGTCGGCAATGCCCAACTGCTTCTCTACGGTCCGGGAGGCACGCAGTCGCCGGCCGGGCAGGTGCCGATCCTTGAGGTGTCCGCCGGCGCGAGCAGCAGCTGGCTCACCGAGCAAGAACCGGCGCTGCCCGCGGAGCTAGTCAGGGAGCTCACGCGCCGCGGTCATCGCGTCGAGCGGGTTCAGCAATATGTGCCCGTCAGCCTCGAGGATGGCCGCGAAGGAGTCATTCCGGTCGAAAGCTACCAGATCACGCCGGTCAGCCGGCGAGCGTATTAGGCGTACGACGGAATTGCATTCCGTCCCGGACGGATTGGAAATCCGTCCTACGAATCACTCAAGGGGGAAGGTTTTCCATTGAAAGGACGAAGGTCATGTTGAGCAAATCGTTTCACACATGGATCGCACTGGGGCTTATTGGCGCTTTCGCGCCGGCCGCCAGTGCACTGGGTCAAGAAGCAACCAGCCAGGTTGAATTGCCCGGGGCAGCGCCCGGCGCAGCGCCGCTGGAGGTGACGCTTCGAGCACCCGTCGGCGGCGAGGTGGCAGATGCCATCGCCCTGATCGTGGACGGCGCGCAAGCCGTAGCAGGAGCGATCGACGAGGCGCCCACCGGCGAGTACTACATTGGCATTTCGCTGGGCGAATTGCCCGCAGTGGCGCGGGCGCAGCTCAAGCTCGAGCACGGCGTGGTGGTCGATGACGTGATCGAGGGGAGCCCCGCCGCGAAGGCCGATTTCAAGCCGCACGACATTTTGATTCGCGTTGGCGAGTCAAAAATCGAGCAGCCGGCCGACATCGTGAAAGCGGTCGAGGAAGCGAAAGACAAGGAGATGCGGATCGTCGTGCTCCGCGATGGCAAGGAAATGGCGCTGACGGTCAAGCCGACGAAGCGGCCCAAGTCGGAGGCGGGCGAGGGGGGTGAGGCGATTGAGGCCCGCCTGCCCGAGAGCGCGATCCAGCGCATCGAAGAAGCGCTCCGCGAGCTCAAGAGCCAGGATGCCAGCCGGGCGCTGGGGATCTATTTTCCGCGGCCCGGCGTGGTCGCCCAGAGGTCGACAACACGCATGGCCGAGCTACCCAAGAATATGAAGATCAGCATCGTCCGCGAGGGGGACGGCCCGGCCAAGATTCACGTCGAGCGCGAAGGCAAGTCCTGGGACACGACCGACGACAAGCTCGGCGAATTGCCCGAGGATGTCCGCGGCCAGGTCGAGCGGATGTTGTCGAAAGTGTTTCACCCGATGCTCGCCGCGCGGGCTCGCGCACTCGTCGTGCCCAAGTCGGTGCACGCGTATTCGCCCGGGACGCCCGGAGCACCGGCCGTCGTGCCCTATCCGGGAACGCCCGGCACGCAGGCCACGCCGGGAGTCGCGCCGCCGCAGGCGTCGCCGCGGACTTCCTCCTACCGCAGCATCCAATCGGCGCCGAGCAGTGTCGAATCCAAGATCGACCAGATCCTGAAGAAGCTCAACGCCGATGACGACCAGCAGGCGCTCGACAGGCTCCGCGAGGAGGTCGAGCGGCTGCGGAAGGAAGTCGACTCGCTGAAGAACAAGTAGGACGGAATTGCATTCCGTCCGGGACGGATTAAAAATCCGTCCTACCGATACACGCCGCCGTAGCCGCCGAAGCGGCGGCCGACGCCGCCGCCGAAGCCCTCGTAGCCGTTGTTGAGCACGCCGCCGTAATAGGCCGCTTCCGCTTCCTGGGCCGTGTACCCCTCGGGGAAAGCGTTGGCCACGATCACCCGCTCCTCGGCATTGACGACGCCGAGGCGCGCGAGCTGTTCCACAATGGTCCGCCGGCGGGCCTGGTCCAGATCGGGCCGGGCGTCGTGCGGCGACTCCTCAATCACGACCGGGAACGGCACATGCTCCAGGCGCAGGGCGACCTGCTCCAGGTGCTTCTTCGCGCCGGGAGCCAGCTCGGCCGTGTTTCCGCGGAATTCGTGGTCGTAGAAGATGAAGTCGGCCGCCTCGGCGTTGGTCTGCTGGGTCTCCCAGAATGAATCGGTGACCTGGCCGATCGGGAACGGCCGATCGACCTGCGGCAGGTTGGCGTACTTGCCGTGGCGGCGGCCATAGCCGCCCGGGCCGCAGTCGTCCTGGCAGCGGCCGCCGTGATGGCAGCCGGCGAGAACGGCCAGGGTCAGAGCCAGCGTGACTAGCGGGATCTTTTTCATGGTTTCCTCCTCGTCCTCGTCCTCGTCCTCGTCCTCGTTCTCGTTCTCGGGTTCAGGGTTCAGGGTTCAGGGCTGCCATTTTGGCAGTCTGGGCCCCGCGGGTTTCGGTGTATTTTCTATAAGCCATTGTCTTGAAACAACTTAGCGATACTTCGGCTCGCAGGAACGGTTCGTCCGTTGTTGGGAACGGGCCGTCCGTTCCGAGGAACAGCTAGTCCGTTCCTGGGAACAGCTCGTCCGTGAACGGCTCGTCCGTTCCTGGGAACGGCTCGTCCGTTCC
>JAKEHX010000441.1 GCA_022614795.1 Planctomycetaceae bacterium
GTCGGTCCCCTCGAGCTTGTAGCGAAATGCCAGCCGCGTCAGCTCGCCCATCGGCGGCCCCGGGACCGGATTGAAGATGACGGCCGAATAGAGCGATCCGTGATCTCCCTGGCGGTCGTCGAAGTCGAGCGTGAGTACGCTCTTGCAAGCCCGCGAGCTGCCCGGCGGCACTTCATTGTCCCGGTTCACACGCCCCGCCAGCCACCACCGGCGCTCGATGTCGGTCTCGTAATCCTCAAAGACGTGCACGCGCCGCGGCAGCCCGCCGCGATCGACAAGTCCGGCCACATTCGTCGGCTCGCGCAGCACTGTCCGCTTGCCGAATCCGGCGAGCCGCTCGACCAGCCAATCCGCGAACTTGTCATCCGCCAGCCGTAGCGCCACGTGTGCATTGGGCTTGCCCTCCTGTTGGGTCATCAGCCCCTCGTCGCTGAACTCCAGCCTTGTGAGAGGCAGCTCCTTGTCCTCCAGCTGCTTGCCCTCCAGCTGCTTGCCCTCCAGCTGCATGGCGACCGCCGCGGCCACCGCGTCGTGCAGCGCCGGCTCGGCCTCGTGTGCCAATTGATAAAGCAGCTGGAGCTGCTGCGTGAGCATCGTCTGAGCCGCAAACAGGCGGTCGCGCTGCTCCGGGGCCAGCACATGCCGGTGGGTCAGATCGAGCGGCACATAAGCAAGCGGCACGCCCGACGCCAGCACCGTCTTGGCCGCCGCCGCGTCGCTGGCGATGTTCCATTCCGGCTCGACCGGCGGGCGGCCGTGCTGGCCCACCTTGAGGGCCCCGCCCATCACCACGATCCGCTTGATCCACGGCCTGGCGTCCGGATGCTTCTCGAGCAGGCGGGCCACGTTCGTTTGCGGCCCCAGCACGAGCAGCGTGATCTCGCCCGGGCGGGCCTTCAGCTCGCGGTACATCAGCTCGCAGGCGTCGTCCTGGACCGGCTTGGCCATTCGGCCATAGAGCACAGCTGGGTGATAGCGGTATTGATATTGCGCCTCGACCTTCCCCTCGGCTTGCGGCGGCCGGCCCCAGGCGACCGGCACATCGCGGCGATCCACGGCTGAGAGCAGACGGCAGGACATCCAGGCCCGAGTCTCGGCGTCGCCCCCCGACGTCGTCACGCCGCGCAGCTCGACCTCCGGGCTGGCCACGACCAATGCCAGGGCAAACGCGTCGTCCAGAAAGCTCCCCAAGTCGGTGTCGATCAGCAAAGGCACGCGCCGCTCTTGGGCGAGCCCCGTGGCCGTCCATCCCAGAACCATCACCACCCACAGCAAACCACGTAGCTGAAGTCGCCAGACTTCAGGAAATTCCGCCTGAACTCTGGCGAGTTCAGCTACGCAGCCACCTTTTGAAACAGCTTCTGGTCGCATGGCTCGCCTCGCATTCACCCCATGAGCACCACTTGCTCCGTGACCCGGCCGCCATTCTAAGCTACGCTGTTGCTATGTTCATTCGCCCCTACCGCTCGACGGACTTGCCGGCGCTCAAGGCGATTACGGTCGCGGCGTTCGACGGCGTGTCGATCGACCAGGGGATCGAGCGCGAGTTCGGCGAAGTGAACGGCCACGACTGGCGCTGGCGCAAGGCCCGGCATCTGGACGACGATGCCGCCCGCGAGCCGGAGGGCATTTTTGTCGCCGAGCACGAGGGCCAGGCCGTCGGCTACATCACCACCTGGCAGGACCGGGCCGCCGGAATCGGCCACATACCGAACCTGGCAATCGCGGCCGAATTTCGCGGCCACGGGCTGGGCCGGCAACTAATCGAGCACGCCCTGGGCCACTTCCGGGCGTCCGGCCTGACGCACGCGAAGATCGAAACGCTGGTGCAGAACGAGATCGGCAACCACCTGTATCGCTCGCTGGGCTTTCGCGAAGTCGCCCGGCAGATTCACTTTGTAGCGAGCCTGGCGCCGCCTAAGGACAGCGGCGGTTGACTTTAAATAGAACGATGGGTCGATTCGATTTCAAATGGCGATCACCGCCAGCGATGCGCGACGGGATTCCGGCGTCCACTGAGCTGCGGTCGTCCAAACATTTAACGCAAAGACGCCGAGAGCGCAGAGACCGCAGAGAAATCCATGGAGAATTTCTCTGCGGGCTCTGCGATCTCTGCGCTCTTTGCGTTTCCTCAATGCTCGTGGCCGCGGCTTGGACGTTCATCTTGGCCAGCGGAGCCGTGCGTGCGGAAGATCCGGGAATTGAATTCTTCGAACGTAAGATTCGCCCAGTGCTCGTGGCCAGTTGCTACGAGTGCCATTCCGCGGGAGCCAAGAAGATCGGCGGCAAGCTGCTCGTGGATCATCGCGACGGGCTGCGCAAGGGGGGCGAATCGGGGGCCGCCATCGAGCCGGGCAAGCCGGAGAGAAGCCTGCTGATGGCGGCGATCCGCTACACGGACGAAGCCTTGCAGATGCCCCCCAAGGGAAAGCTGCCTGACGGCGTCATTGCCGATATTGAGGCCTGGATCAAGCTGGGCGCGCCCGATCCGCGCGACGCCGCGCAGCCTGCCGCTTCCGACGGGTCGTGGGACGAGATTCTTCGCACGCGCCGCGGCTGGTGGAGCCTTCAACCCGTCGTCAAGCTGCCGGTGCCTACGCTGAAAGATGCAAGCTGGTCAGATCAGCCGATCGATCGGTTCATCCTGGCGAAGCTTGAAGCGCAGGGCCTGACGCCCGCTGCGCCGGCCGATCCGCGGATGCTTGAGCGGCGGCTGAGCCTGGTCCTTACCGGCCTCCCTCCGTCGCTCCGTCCCTCCGTCGCTCCGTCCGGCACTGACGGAGAGACAGAGAGACGGAGAGACGGAGAGAAGGCGGTCGAAGACGTTGTTGACGAACTCCTCAACTCGCCCCACTTCGGCGAGCGGTGGGCCCGGCACTGGATGGACGTCGTGCGGTTCACCGAAACCCACGGCAACGAGTGGAATTACGAGGTCCATCATGCCTGGCGCTATCGCGACTACCTGATCCGGGCTTTCAATGCGGATGTGCCTTATGACCAGCTCATCCGCGAGCACATTGCCGGCGATCTGCTCGCCGAGCCGCGGTGGAACGAGCGGGAGCGGTTCAATGAGTCGGTCATCGGCACGGGGTTTTATCGCTTCGGCGAAGTGAATCACGACGATTGCATCAGCCTGCGGCAGATCGGCTACGACATTGCCGATAACCAGATCGACACGCTGACCAAGGCGTTTCAGGCGACGACCGTGGCTTGTGCCCGCTGCCACGACCACAAGCTCGACGCCGTGTCGATGCACGATTATTACGCGCTGTTGGGCGTGCTTCGCAGCTCGCGGCTGGTAAGCCATACGATCGATGCGGCGGAAGTGAACCGGCCGCTGGTGCAGCGCTTGGCGGCTCTCAAGGGGGACATCCGGGCCGAATTGGCCAAAGTTTGGCTGGAGGACTCAAGGGAAATCGCACGCTACCTGCTGGCGGCGCAGGCCAAGCGGTCCGTCACACCCGATTACGCAGAGCTGGTCAAGGATTTGGACCCCAAGCGGTTGGAAAAATGGCTCGCCATTCTGCGGGCCGACAAGCTGCCGCTGGACGACCCGCTCCAGCCGTGGCATGCAGCAGCCGCTAGTGCGGACTTTGCATCTGCCTGGAAGAAGGCGGCCGATGAATTCGCGGTGGAGGAGCCCAAGCGGCGGGAGGCGAACGAGCGGGAGTTTGTGACCTGGGCCGATTTTCGCAAGGGCCTTCCCGCGGATTGGCAAATTGGCGGGCAAGGGCTCGCGGGCGGGCCGTCCCCAAGCGGCGAGCTGATCCTGGCACCCGACGGCGAAGCGCTCGTCAAAGCCGTGCTGCCCGCGGGAACCTATACGCACCGTCACTCCGAGAAGCTCAATGGCACGCTCCGCTCGCCGGTGATTCCGCCGGGAAAGAAGCACGTCAGCTTCCAGGTCGTGGGCCAGCGCGCGAGCGCCGTGCGGCTGGTGTCGAACAACTGCCAGCTCAACTACAAGAACTACCGTGCGCTGGTTTCGGCTGACTGGACCTGGATCACGTTCTCGCCGCCGGACGAGCGCGAAAGCCTGCGGACGTATGCCGAGCTGATGACGATGCTGGACAATCCGAAATTTCCGGATCAGCTCAGCGCGCTGGGAGGCGATACGGCCAACTGGGAGGCGATACGGCCAACTACCGGCTGCCATGGGACAAGGCGGCCGAGAATCCGCGGTCGTATTTCGGCATCACGCGGGTAGTGCTGCACGATGTCGATTCGCCGCCGCAGGCCGAGCTGTCGCATCTACGGCCGCTGTTTGCTGGCGAGCAGCCGCAGTCGACGGGCGATCTTGCGGCCGGGTATCAAAGGGCGATCGAACAGGCGATCGGCAACTGGGCCGCGGGGAAGACGACCGACGATGACCTACGGTGGCTGTCGATGCTCCTCAGGCGCGAGCTGCTGACTAATGCGACTGCCGCGACGCCGCGGCTGGCGTCGCTGGCCAAGGAGTATCGCCAGATCGAATCGGAGCTGAGCCTGCCGCGCATCATTGCCGGAATTGCTGACGGCGGACCGGGCCTCGATCAGCCGGTGTTTTTGCGGGGAGATTGCACGCGCCCCGGCGAATCCGTGCCGCGGCGCTATCTGGAAGTGCTCGACAAAACACGGGCCGGATTCAGCTCGCCCGCCAGCGGCCGGCTGGAATTGGCCGAGCGAATCGCCAGCCCGGGCAACCCACTGACCGCCCGCGTCATGGTCAACCGCATCTGGCATCACCTGTTTGGCACGGGCCTCGTGAAGACGGTCGATGACTTCGGCCACGTCGGCGACCTGCCGTCGCACCCCGAGCTGCTCGATTATCTGGCCGCGGAGTTCGTCGCCGACGGCTGGTCGGTCAAGCGGCTGATCCGGCGGATCGTGCTGTCGCGGACGTTTCAGCTCGCCAGTCAGGCTTCGCCCGCTGCGCGTGCCGCCGATCCGGAGAACCGCCTGCTGTCGCACTATCCGGCCCGCAGGATGGAGGCCGAGGCGATTCGCGATTCGCTCTTGTTCGCGTCGGGCCGGCTTGACCCCGCGCTCTATGGCCCGAGCGTGCAGCCCTATCGCGAGAAGGACTATGCCGACCGGCGGCTCTTCGCGGGACCGCTCGACGGCCACGGCCGGCGGAGCATTTACATCAAGTGCAACCTGATGGAATCGCCCCGTTTCTTAAGCGCGTTCAACATTCCCGGCGGCAAGGTGGCGCAAGGCCGCCGCGACGTGACGAATGTGCCGGCTCAGGCCCTGGCGATGCTCAACGATCCGCTGGTCGTGCAGCAAGCCGGCGAGTGGGCCAGGCGGGTCGTGGCACACGGCGACGATTCCATCGGCGACCGGATTAGCGCAATGTTCCAGACCGCCCTCAGCCGCGAGCCAACCGACGACGAGCGAACCCGTTTCGAGCAAGCCGCGGGTCAATTGGCCGAGTTGCACTCCGTTTCACCAGCTGACATCCTGAAGAGCGAGGTCGTGTGGCGCGAGATCGCCCATACGCTGTTCAATTTGCAAGAGTTTGTGTTTATTCCGTAGTAAAATCAAGCAAACAAGATTCGTACCGGGAAATCTTGAACAGAAGGAAACAAAGGCAACAAAGTTCAGAAACTGCGCATGAAGTAACCGACACATCTCTGCATCCTCTTTGTTTCCTTTGTTTCCTTCTGTTCAATCTCCTGCCGTCAGCACTCGAACCATGCACAATCCCGCGAACCGCTGCCCGGGCCGAATGGCCGCGTCGCTGTCGCGCCGCCAGTTGCTGGCATCGTCGGCGTCGGGGTTTGGACTGGTGGCGCTGGCGGGCCTGCTCTCCCAGGAGGCGAAAGCGGCTCCAGTTGGTGCGTCGGCTCGGCCCAGGCCGCACTTTCCTCCGCGGGCCAAGAACGTCATCTTCTGCTTCATGGACGGCGGCGTGTCGCACGTCGATTCTTTCGACCCCAAGCCCAAGCTCGCCGAACTCGACGGCCAGCCGTTCACCGAGTCGAAAAACCCGACCGCCAACGGCAACCGGCAGTGGCTCAAAAGCCCGTGGACCTTCAAGCAATATGGCCAGTGCGGCTTGCCGGTGAGCGACCTGTTCCCGCACATCGGCTCGTGTGCGGACGACCTGGCCGTGATCCGCTCGATGCAAGCCGACCTGCCGATCCACTCGACGGGCGTGTTGTTTCTGCATACGGGGAGCAACGTCGCCGGCAGGCCAAGCCTGGGCTCGTGGGTCAACTACGGCCTGGGGAGCGAGAACAAGAACTTGCCCGGATTTGTGGTGCTCAGCTTCGGCGTCGTGCCATGTGGCGGGCTGGAGAACTACTCCAGCGGCTTTTTGCCGGCCAACCAGCAAGCAACCCTCTTCGCCGCCGACGGCACGCCGATCGACAACATCAAGTCGAGCGACAAGGACCCGAGGATACAGCAGGCGAAGCTGGCCCTGCTGCGCACGCAGGACGAGGCTTTCGCGCGGTCACTGGGCGATGGCGACGCGGTCGAATCGGCGATCAAGAACTACGAATTGGCCTTCTCGATGCAGGCCCTGGTGCCTGACGTACTCGATCTGGCCCGCGAAACGCCGGCGACTCACTCGCTTTATGGCATCGATTCGCAAGTCCCCTCGCAGCGGCTGTATGGCACGCAGTGCCTGCGGGCTCGGCGGCTGATTGAGTCGGGCGTGCGGTTCGTCGAAATCACCTGCCCGCCCGGAGCGTCGAACGGCACGTGGGACCAGCACGGCGACCTGAAAAAGGGGCACGAGAAGAACGCCCTCGACACCGACCGGGCGATCGCCGGCCTGATCAAGGACCTCAAGGCCCGCGGACTGTTCGACGAGACGCTGATCGTGTGGGCCGGCGAATTCGGCCGCACGCCGCACTCGGCGGGGCGCGACGGCCGCGACCATCATCCCGAGGGGTTCACGGTCTGGCTGGCCGGCGGCGGTGCGAAAGGGGGCGCGCTCGTCGGGGCGACCGACGAATTGGGCATGCACGCGGTCGAGAATATCTGCACGATGCACGACCTGCATGCAACGATCCTGCACCTGTTGGGGCTCGATCACGAGCGGCTGACGTTCCGCGCCAGCGGCCGCGACTTTCGCCTGACCGATGTCCACGGCCGGATCGTCAGCGAAGTCGTCCGGTAGACCAACTTTGGAGATGCGTAGCGGAAGTCGCCAGACTTCCCGAGTGAGGTAGCGGAACTCGCCAGAGTTCCGGAAGTCTGGCGACTTCCGCTACTTACTCGCCGACGGTCCACGCGATCTTGCTCGCCTTGCCAGCCGCATCGACTCGAATCACGGCTTTGGCTCTGGGATCGGCGACCAAGAGGTCCGCGCCGGCCCGCACTAGGCCGACCGGACTCACCAGCGGCTCGCCGGCAAGCCAGCGCTGGGGCTGTTTGCCCGGAGGAATCTTCCAAATTGCCTTGGCGTACGTATCGCAGACATACGCGGTCAACTCGTCATCGACCACGACCGCGCTGGGAAATTCGAACGGCCGCCCGGAAACGACGGCCTCGAGCTGGCCCTCGGCATTGCTCCGCAGGAGCTGGTCTTTGCCGTGCGAAACGACCCACAACCGGTCGTCCTTGTCGATCGTCACGGCCCGCGGCGCCGCAACTTCCGCAATGACCGACGGCTTGCCGCCGGCAGTAGGCACTTTGAGGATCCGGTGAATTTCCAGGTCGGCAACGAGCAAGTCGCCCGCCTTGGTGACGGCAATGCCCATCGGAATTCCAATCTCGCCGCCGGTCAGCGCTACGGGCTGTTTGTCTTCGCCAAAGCGATAAACGTCGCGGGTCGCGCTGTCTCCCGCCAACAAACGCCCCTGTCCGTCGATCGCCAGGCAACGCACGGCGTTAAGGGGCGTGCGGAATTTCTTCGAACCCTGGAAATAGAGCGTGAGCTTGCCACCGGCCAGCTGCCATACGCCGGGCAGCTCGCGATCGGCAAGATAGATGTTGCTCGCGGAATCGACCGTGATGCCGAGCAGGTACTGCGGCTCGGCAGCGGCGGCGATGCCAGTCGGAAAAATACAGCCCGCCAGGAGCATTACCATCGAGAAAAGCCGGCGCCAGATCACCTATTCGCCTCCTCCCGTTGCAGCTGGTTCGCTCTGGCGGTGCAGCGAATAGATCACGAGTGCCTCGGCCGCCTGGTTAGCCGCCGGATATTTCTCCCGTGCCAGCCGCACGGCTCGATCAGCTGCATTATCGTCGAGTTTGAATCGCTGGTGCGCCTCGCGATGCTCGGCTGCCTTCTGCCGCTCGCCCAGCTGTTCGTA
>JAKEHX010000442.1 GCA_022614795.1 Planctomycetaceae bacterium
GGTTGTGAATCTTTCGTAGCTGAAGTCGCCAGACTTCAGGTTTTTCCGCGGATTCGGAACTCTGGCGAGTTCCGCTACGGGATTCATTCACAACCTCTGAGCGAAAGGCGACATTGACAACCGCCTTCCTGGGAGGAGGCCGCCATGTACCAGCCCACTGGCCCAATAATCGCTTTCCTTACGCTCGCACTCACGGCGGCCAGCCTGCTGGATTCCGGTTGCGGGACCACCATTGGGTCAACCGACGGGGCGGCCCAGAACATCGCCCTGCTCAACGTCTCATACGATCCGACGCGCGAATTCTATGCCGAGTTCAACGAGTCGTTTGCCGCCTACTGGAAGCAACAGACCGGCCAGACCGTGACGATCGAACAGTCGCACGGCGGATCGGGCAAGCAGGCTCGCTCGGTGATCGACGGCCTGAAAGCCGACGTCGTCACGCTCGCCCTGGCCTACGACATCGACGCGATCGCCGACAAGGCTCAGCTCCTGCCCAAAGATTGGCAAAGCCGCCTGCCGCACAACAGCAGCCCTTATACTTCGACGGTCGTGTTCCTGGTCCGCAAAGGGAACCCGAAGGGGATCAAGGACTGGAGCGACCTGGTGAAGGGGGACGTGAGGCTCGTCACGCCCAATCCCAAGACGAGCGGCGGCGCTCGCTGGAACTATCTGGCCGCCTGGGGTTATGTCCTCAAGCGGGAGTTGGGCGACCTCGCCAAGCTGAAGGACCCTGCCGCCAAGGCCGAGGTCGATGCGGCTCAGGCGAAGGCCAAAGCTTTCATTAGCGAGCTATATAAGCGCGTGGAAACGCTAGATTCGGGCGCTCGAGGCGCGACGACCACGTTTGTCCGCAACGGCATCGGCGATGTGCTCCTGGCGTGGGAGAACGAGGCGTTCCTGTCGGTGAAAGAAGCGCCGCCGGGCGAGTTCGAAATCGTCGTCCCCAGCATCAGCATCCTGGCCGAGCCGCCCGTGGCGGTGATTGATGGAGTCGCCGAGAAGAACGGCACGACCGCGGTCGCCAAGGCCTACCTCGAGCACCTTTATTCGCCGCAGGGGCAACAGCTCGCGGCCAAACACTTTTATCGTCCTGCAATCGCCGAATCGGTCTCCGCCGACCAGCGCAAGCACTTCGCGCAACTCGAGCTGTTCACGATCGACGACGTCTTCGGCGGCTGGTCGAAGGCCCAGTCCGAGCATTTCGACGACGGCGGCCTCTTCGATCAGATCTATCAGCCGGGGAAGTAGCCCTTCAATCCAATAGCCGGGACCAAACCTGGTCCCGGAAATCTCGAGTTGACGGACTTGCGCAGTACACCGGGAGCAGGTTTGCTCCCGGCTATTTGAATCCCGGCTATTTGAATCCCGCCTCCCATGCGATTTGCCCTCAAACAACACAGCGTCCTTCCCGGCTTCGGGATCACCCTCGGCTACACGCTGCTGTACTTAAGCCTGATCGTGCTCATCCCGCTGGCGGCACTCATGGCCCGCTCGGCGTCGATGCCGATCGGTCAATTCTGGGACACAGTGACCGATCCGCGGGTGCTGGCGGCTTATCGCCTCACGTTCGGCGCGTCGCTGATTGGGGCGGCGATCAACGCCGTATTCGGTTTCATCGTTGCCTGGTCTCTTGTCCGCTACCGCTTCCCGGGCCGCAAGCTGCTCGATTCGCTCGTGGACCTGCCATTCGCCCTGCCCACCGCGGTCTCCGGCATCGCCCTGACGGCGATCTTTGCCAAGACCGGCTGGCTGGGGCAGTATCTCTATCCGCTGGGGATCGAGTCGGCCTTTTCGCCGCTGGGAGTGACGATCGCCCTGACCTTCATCGGCCTGCCGCTGGTCGTCCGCACCCTTCAGCCGGCCCTGGAAGAACTCGACGCAGAAGTGGAAGAAGCGGCCGCCAGCCTGGGGGCCAATCGCTGGCAGACCTTCTGGCGGATCATCGTGCCGACGGTGCTGCCGGCCCTGATCACCGGCTTTGCCCTGGCGTTCGCCCGGGCCCTCGGCGAATACGGCTCGGTGGTGTTCATCTCGGGCAACAAGCCGCTCCAGACCGAAATCGCCTCGCTGATGATCATCATGAAGCTTGACCAGTACGACTATGCCGAAGCGACCGCGATTGCGGTGGTGATGCTGCTGGCGTCGTTTGCGATCTTGCTCTCGATCAACGTTTTCCAGTGGTGGGTCGGGCAGGGTCGCTTGCAAAGGGCCGCTTGACGAGGGTCCGTGTGAAAGGAATCTAGCCATGGCTACAGACACCAAATCCCGCCGCGCGACGAACGATCCGCTCTGGCTGCGGATTCTCCTCATCGGCCTGTCGATCGGCTTTGTCAGCGTGCTCCTCGTGCTGCCGCTGGTGGTGGTGTTTGCGGAAGCCTTCCGCGCGGGCGTGGGGACGTACTTCGCCAGCCTGAACAACCCGGCAGCCTGGCGGGCGATTCACCTGACGCTGCTGGCGGCCGGAATTTCGGTGCCGCTCAACCTGGTGTTCGGCGTGGCCGCCTCGTGGGCGATCGCCAAGTTCAATTTTCCGGGCAAGAGCTTCCTGATCACGCTGATCGACCTGCCGTTTGCCGTGTCGCCTGTCATCTCGGGCCTGATCTACATGCTGCTCTTCGGCCTGCAAGGCTATTTCGGCAAGACACTCGCGGCCTACAACATCGAGATCATCTTCGCCGTGCCGGGCATCGTCCTGGCCACGCTCTTCGTCACGTTCCCGTTCGTCGCCCGCGAGCTGATCCCGCTGGTGCAGGAGCAAGGTGACGAAGAAGAGCAAGCCGCCCTGTCGCTGGGGGCCAGCGGCCTGGCGACCTTTTGGCGGGTGACGCTGCCGAACATTAAGTGGGGCCTGCTCTACGGCGTGATCCTGTGCAACGCCCGCGCGATGGGCGAATTCGGCGCGGTTTCGGTCGTCGCCGGCCATCGCGGCAGCACGAATACGATCCCGCTGTATGTCGAGGTGCTCTACAACGGCTGGAACGCGCCGGCCGCCTTCACGATGGCGTCGATCCTGGCCCTGCTCGGCCTGGTGACGCTCGCCGCCAAGACCTACCTCGAATGGAAAGTCAACCAGCAACTACACGACACACTTGAGCCGATAGCGGCAGAGGCCATCGTATGAGCATCATCGTCGAGCATGTCTCCAAAACTTTTGGCACCTACCGGGCTCTGGACGACGTGAGCCTGACGGTCAACGACGGCGAGCTGGTGGCCCTGCTCGGCCCGTCGGGCTCGGGCAAAACGACGCTCCTGCGGATCATCGCGGGGCTGGAAATTCCCGACGAAGTTGAAAGCAGCGCGATCTATTTCCACGGTGAAGACGTCGCCCGCCGCCAGGTCGGCGAGCGCCAGGTCGGCTTTGTGTTTCAGCATTACGCCCTGTTCAAGCACCTGAGCGTCTTCGAGAACATCGCGTTTGGACTGCGCGTCCGCCCGCGGCATTTGCGCCCCACGAAACAGCAGATTCACGACAAGGTCACCGAGCTGCTCAGGCTGATTCAGCTCGAAGGGCTCGGCCGGCGGTATCCGTCGCAGCTTTCCGGCGGCCAGCGGCAGCGGGTGGCTTTGGCCCGGGCTTTGGCGATCGAGCCCAAGGTGCTGCTCCTCGATGAGCCGTTCGGGGCCCTCGACGCCAAGGTGCGGCAGGGACTGCGGAATTGGCTCCGCCGCCTGCACGAGGAATTGCACGTGACGAGCATCCTCGTCACGCACGACCAGGAAGAGGCCCTGGAAGTGGCCGACCGCGTCGTAGTGATGAACCAGGCCAAGATCGAGCAGGTCGGCACGCCGGCCGAAGTGTTCCATCATCCCGCTTCGGAGTTCGTGATCGACTTCCTGGGAAACGTCAACGTCTTCCACGGCCGGATCGAGCAGGGGAAGGCAGTCCTCAGCGGGTTGGCGGTCGGCGACCGGGCGGCCAGATCTGCCAGCAAAAATGCCGCCGCATCTGAGACTCGCCAGGGTCACTTGTATGTCCGCCCGCACGAGCTGGAGATCGAGCGGTACCTGAACGGCTCGCCCGCGATTCCGGCCCTGGTGTCGAGGATCAATCCGGCTGGTGCGTTTGCGAAGATTGCCCTGACGACCAACGAAGGGGGCGATATCCAGGTCGATCTGCCGCTGGAGCGCTACGAGCAACTGGGTCTGCAAACGGGCGAGACGGTGTTCGTCTCGGCAAAGAAGGCCCGCGTGTTTACGCCGGATTATGTGATTTGACCTCGGAGGGGTTCCGTTTTAGCCACGGATGAAACACGGATCGAACACGGATGATAGGAAGAGATTTCATTCGCTTGCCTGATCCGCCTCCATCCGCGAGCCTCTGCGGCCTTGTCCTTCCGAACGATCGCAGAAAGTGGAAACGATTGGCATGCAAATCGCACTAGGGAGAACTCGAGGAGTACGAGTCATGTCCGCTGGAGAAATTGATTCGAACGGCCTGGCAGCCGCCGACGTGGACCGCGAACGGGAAATCATTCACATCCGCGAGGCGCTGCGGGGACTGCGGTTTGGCACGGTGAACGTCATCGTGCAGGACGGCGTCGTCGTGCAGATCGACCGCACCGAGAAGCGCCGCGTCCGCGGGGCGGAAACGAAGGCGTAGGGTGCATGAGCCTAGCGAAATGCACCTTTGCCAAGCGTTGGCAATCGAGGACGAGGACGAGCACGAGTAAGAGAAGTAGTATCCGCCCACCCAACCACCGGGAGGCCAACCAATTCGAACCCGCCGCTGACCGCATTTGCCGGAGACTGGCTTATCGACACACCCATCAAGGAGAAAGTCGGCACCATGCACTCCCCATTTGCTATCAACTTCCGTCTGCTGGCCACTCTTTTCGCACTGGCCAGCGTGACGCTCGCCGGCTGCGGCGGCCAAGCACCCCACCGTGTGCCGGTCTACAAAACGGCCGGCAAAGTCACGTTCCGAGATCAGCCGCTGGAAGGCGCATTCCTCGTGCTCCATCCCAAAGCAGCCGCGACGCGCGACGTCCCCCGGCCGACGGCCCACGTCAAGCCGGACGGCTCATTCGAGCCAACCACGTTCCTCGCGGCCGACGGTGCACCAGCTGGCGAATATGTCGTCACGATCGAGTGGCGGAAGCTGGTGAACGTCGGCGGCGAATGGACCCCCGGCCCGAACCTGCTGCCGCCCAAGTACAACAATCCGGCGACGTCGGACGTGATCGTCACCATCGCGGAAGGCACGAACGACCTGCCCACGATCGTGCTCCGCTAGACCTCTCAATCCCATCCCAAATCTGAAATCTGAACTCCTAAATCCTAAATCGAAAGGACCGTCCCATGCCTCGTCCAATCAGCCAACGGACCGGCTTTACCCTCATCGAGCTGCTCGTCGTGATTGCGATCATCGGCGTGCTTGTCGCCTTGCTTCTGCCCGCGGTGCAAGCGGCCCGTGAAGCGGCCCGTCGCTCGAGTTGCCAGAACAACCTCAAGCAGCTCGGCCTGGCGGCCCACAACTTCCACGACACGTACGGCAAGCTGCCGTCGAGCATTCGCCCCGCCGGTCTCACGCCGTTGCCGCGGATCTCGGGCCACATTCAGTTGTTGCCGTTCATCGAACTGAAAAATGCCTATGACCAATACGATCAGACGAAGAACTGGCACGACCCGGTCAATGCACCCGTCACCAAATTGCTGATCCCGACGCTCGTCTGCCCCGCGACGCCGGAGCCCAAGCGGCTGGACGGCCTGCCGGAAGCCAGCCCGTGGGCGGCGAATGTGGCGGCCGTGGCGGACTATTCGCCCACGATCGGCGTCGATCAGCGGCTCGTGACGGCGGGGCTCGTCGATTTCGCGGGGGCGGGAATTCTGCCGAAAAACGCGGAGCCGCGTTTGGCAGACGTGATCGACGGCCTGTCGAACACGATCCTGTACGCCGAGTCAGCCGGCCGCCCCTATCTTTATCGTGACGGCAAGAAGATCGGCGATCTCCCCGGAAATCGGGTGAATGGAGGTGGCTGGGTCCGTCCGGCCACCGATTTCAGCATCGATGGTTCCAGCTTTGACGGGGCGACGCTTCCCGGTCCGTGCCCGATCAACTGCACCAACGGCGAGGATTTTGGCTCCACTACCTTTCCGCATCCGTACTATGGTTCGGAAGGGAGCGGCGAAGTCTATGCCTTCCATCCGGGCGGCGCCCAATTCGCACTGGGCGACGGCTCGGTCCGGTTCATCAGCCAGACGATCAACATCCGAGATTTCGCCCGCCTCGTGACGCGAGACAGGGGGGAAGTGATGGGGAATTAGTAAGCTTCGTCGGCAACGTAGGCCCACACTCCGTGTGGGCCAGACGACGCGGATTTCGTTGCCGTGCCAGCAGAGTTCGCAAAGTGACGCGTACGCCGCTGCATGTCCCACACGGAGTGTGGGACTACGAGGACGACGACGGCGAGCGGGAAGCGTCAGCTTCCCGATAGGATCGCGCTCTAGTGCGACGCCTAACCATCGGGAGGCTCACGCCTCCCGCTCGCCCACCCGCCGATTGGCAACCTGCGGCATTGCGTGCGATACTGAGAGGTTGTGAATGAATCCCGTAGCGGAACTCGCCAGAGTTCCGAATCCGCAGAAAAACCTGAAGTCTGGCGACTTCAGCTACGAAAGATTCACA
>JAKEHX010000047.1 GCA_022614795.1 Planctomycetaceae bacterium
AGTATTTCTACCCCAACCACGTGCTGCCAATCGTCGCGGCCCAGCAGATTGGCCAGGTATGCGTCGCGCTCGAAAAGGGGGGCCAAATTGGCGGTATGTTGAGCCGCTCTCTGAAGGATTCTCATTACGTTGGGGGCGAATCGAGGCCGCCAATGCGGGCGCTGATGGAACATCCCGACTGCCGGCTAATCCATGCCGTGCGCTTCCTGGCGATGGCGGGCGCCATCTCCGCTACCCAGGGCTGGTACAGCGGCATCCAGTGGCCGGCTGCGGCGGCACTTGACTTGCATCGGTCGAGCCACGCGCCCGCGTTTACGCTGCTCGATCTGGCCGAAGCGGTCCGCTCGCTGGGACTTTCCGATGGGATTATTCTCGATCATGCGCTGGAAAGCTATGTCGGCGCCTTTGAATGGGAGTGGGACGCGGTCTGGCCCTATTACTACGAGAAGCTGAACGAGCTGGAACAGATCGTCTGTCCGACGCATTCGGCCGATTGGTCCACGCGTTACCGCGACGAGCGGCGGCGCGACGCGGCCCTGAGACTCCTGGCGAAGTTCTCGCAAGTTCCGCCGCCGCTCGTCGCCAAGCTGTGGGAGCTGGCGATCGGGGCGGGCAAGATTGATCGCCAGAAAACTCAGCCGATCTGCGCTAAGTTGCCGGACTTGCAGGAACGACTCGCCCTGGCCCTGGCCAGCGGCAACGCCCAGACGAGGCAAGTCGCGGCTGAGTGGCTGGGACGCCTGGGCGACCAGCGTGCTGTTGCGCCGCTCACGGCGGCCGCCAAGCAGGAAAAGCAGGATGCGGCCATCGATGCCATGCTCACGGCCTTGGAAAAGCTCGGCCAGTCGGTCGAGCCGTTCCTCGACCGCGACAAGCTCCAAGTGGACGCGGTGAAAAACCTCAAAAAGGGAACGCCGCCGGCCCTGGGTTGGTTCCCCTGGTCAACGCTCCCCAAGGTGCACTGGCAAGACTCCGGCCAGCCGGTGCCGGCGGAGACGGTTTCGTGGCTGATCGTCCAGTCGAACAAGCTCAAGAATCCAGAAGCCGGTTCGCTCTTGCGGCGCTATTGCGACAAGCTGCGCCCTGCCGATCGTGAAGAACTCGGCAGTTTCGTGCTCAGTGCCTGGCTCAACCAGGATCTACTGCGGAAATACTCGGATGCCGAGTGCCGCAAGCGCGCCCAGCAGCAGGCGCCGCAGCAATGGCAAATGTATCAGCAATCGCTCGCCTGGTACCAGCAAAACAATCATCCGGTTCCCGCTTCGTTCCCCAAGAGCCAGCAGGAATGCGAACAGTCGCTCTTCCAGCAATTCCAGCGAGAAGTCGGCTCGGCGGTTGCGGAAAAGGGGATTCTCGCGATTGCTTCGGCTTGCTGCGGCGACGCGGCGGTGGCCCCGGTGCAGAAGTACCTCAAGGAGTGGTATGGGCACCGGGCAGCCCAGTGCAAGGCCCTGATCGCCATGCTGGCCGGCATCGATCGGCCCCTGGCCATTCAGTATCTCCTGTCTATCGCCAATCGCTTTCGCACCAAGGGAATTCGCGAAGAAGCCGAGAAATACGTCCACCTGCTCGCCGAGCGCAAGGGGTGGACCCTCGACGAGCTCGCCGACCGGACAATGCCCAGCTGCGGCTTCGATGACGACGGCAAATTGGAGTTGAGCTACGGCCCCAGGTCGTTCGTCGCCAAGGTCAACGCCGAGTTGGAAATCTCGCTCTACGACAGCGACGGCAAGCCGCTCAAGAAGCTTCCCGATCCGCGCAAGGACGACGACGAGGAACAGGCCAAAGCAGCCAAGAAGGCGTTCTCCGCGGCCAAGAACGAGCTGAAGAAGTTTGTTGATCTCACGACCACGCGGCTGTACGAAGCGATGTGTACGCAGCGCACCTGGCCTGCGGCCGATTGGCGCATGTATCTGCTGGACCATCCGCTGGCCCGATTCTTGTGCCAGCGGCTCGTGTGGGCCGTGATCGAAGGGGACGTGGCCACGCTCACCTTCCGCCCGCTCGACGACGGCACGCTCACGGGGGCTGGCGATCAATCCGTCATGTTACCCAATGCAGCGAAAATCCGCATTGCCCACACGTGCAGTGTGCCGGGCGAGGTCGCCCAGGCGTGGGCCCGACACCTGGCCGATTATGAGGTCGCGCCGCTGTTCGTCCAATTCGGCCGGCAGCCCTACGAGCTGCCGGAATCAAAGCGCCGGCAGACAGAGGTCAAGGATTTTGAAGGTCACATGGTCGAGGCCTTTCAGCTCCGCGGCCTGGCCACGAAATTCGGCTACACGCGCGGCCAGGCCGAAGACGGCGGCTGGTTCTACGAGTATCAAAAGTCGTTTCCGGGCCTGGGCCTGGAGGTTCACCTCGGCTTCACCGGCAACGGCCTGCCCGAGGAGAACCGCAAAGTCGCCCTGACCAGCCTGTCGTTTGCACACAAATCGAACGATAACGCGGCTGCCTACATGGCGCCGCGCGGCGTTGCGCTGGCCGACATTCCGGCCGTCCTGCTTACCGAGTGCATCGGCGACGTGAGGGCCATTGCCGCAGCCGGGAGCGGATTCGACCCGGAGTGGGAAAAGAAGTCGCAATTCTAACGGCTACTCGGCCTCCTGCTGCGCAGCCGGTGGGATGCTCGCGCGCCAATCCACTGGGCACGAAAAAACTGGCGGACCGCCGGCCCGATTGCGTACGATGGTGCGAGATTTCTTTGCACCAGACTCTGGCAGTCGAGGATTCGAGAATGGACGGACTTCAGCCGTGGTATGCGAGCGACGACGGACCCTTTGAAACCACGAATACTAACCAATCGGCGAGTTGCTCGCGCCGCGCTATACTAGCCTCGCTTGCCGGCCTCGGGCTGGGAACCACGGTTTTTCAGCGGGCGCTAGTCGCGCAGGTCGAGCAAAACGGCAAGGTCACGCCCGAACTGGTCCAGCAGGCCGAATGGATTGCCGGAATCACGCTGACCGAGGACGAGCGCAAGCGGGCCGCGGGAACGCTCGAGCGCGACCGGCAGCGGTATGAGGCGCTGCACGCAGTGGCCGTAGGCAACGCGATTCCTCCCGCGATCGCATTTTTCGCTTCGCCGCCGCAGGAAGGAATGGCCAAGGTAGACCGGGGCGATGTGCGGCTGATCGACATCGCAGTCCCCGAGCGTCCGGCAACCGATGAAGATCTCGCTTTTCTCCCGGTGACGAAGCTCGCCGCGCTCATCCGCGCACGCGAGGTGACACCGGTCGAGTTGACGCGGCTTTATCTGTCGCGCCTGAAACGATTCGACGACATGCTCAAGTGCGTCGTCACGCTGACCGAGGACGTGGCCTTGTCGCAAGCCGAGCAGGCGGACCGCGAGATTGCTGCGGGGCGATATCGCGGGCCATTGCACGGCATTCCGTGGGGGGCGAAGGACCTGATTTCGTATCCCGGCCACAAGACGACGTGGGGAGCCGAGCACTTCAAGGACCAATCGCTCGATACCAAGGCGAGCGTCGCCCGCCGGCTCGAAGAAGCGGGGGCGGTGATGGTTGCCAAACTGACTCTGGGCGCGCTGGCTCTTGGCGACCAGTGGTTTGGCGGAATGACCCGCAATCCCTGGAATCCCGATGAGGGGTCGAGCGGCTCGTCGGCCGGATCTACGTCAGCGGTTGTGGCGGGGCTTGTCGGCTTCGCGATCGGGAGTGAAACGCTGGGGAGCATCGTCTCGCCCAGCCGGCAGTGCAGCGCGACCGGATTGCGGCCGACGTTTGGCCGCATCAGCCGGGCCGGGTGCATGACGCTGGCCTGGACCATGGACAAGCTGGGGCCGCTTTGCCGATCGGTGGAGGACTGCGCCCTCGTGCTGGGAGCAATTCACGGCTACGACGGCCAGGATCTGGCGGCGGTCGATCGGCCGTTCAATTGGCCCTCGGCGCGCGACGTCCAGTCGCTCCGCGTCGGCTATGTCGAGACCGACAAGCCGCTCAACCAGCGGCCGGAGATCGAAGTGCTGCGGAAGCTCGGCGTAAAGCTGGTCCCGATCAAGCTGCCCGACCGTTATCCGGTCGGCGCGCTGACGTTGATTCTGAACACCGAAACGGCTGCGGCCTTCGACGACATCACGCTGGCCGGCGTGCGCGACGGCCTGGGCAAGTGGGCCATGCCGTTCCGCACGGGGCGGTTCGTCCCCGCGGTCGAGTACCTGCGGGCCAACCGGATCCGCACGCTGCTGATGCGGGAGATGGCCGAGGTCATGGACGAGGTCGATGCGTATGTCGACGGGGACGACCTGACGCTAACAAATTTGACCGGCCACCCGACGATCGTCGTTCCCTTTGGCGAGCGGAACCCTGAGAAGACAAAGCAGCCGGGAACTATCGCCTTCACCGGGCGGCTGTTCGGCGAAACGGAGCTTTTGCAACTGGCCCATGCCTTCCAGCAGGCAACCGACGCCCACCTTCGCCGCCCGCCGCTTGAAGAGCTGCTCGCCGCCCGTCAGAAGCAGCCGTAGCCACGCTGACGATGGAAACATCCATGACGCTCGAACCGCGCGCCGCACTCAAGCAGTATTTCGGCTTCTCGGATTTTCGTCCCGGCCAAGGCGAAGTGATCGCGCACCTGCTGGCGGGGCGGTCCTCCGCGGCTGTATTTCCAACTGGAGGCGGCAAGTCGCTGTGCTATCAGCTTCCGGCCTTGCTGCTGCCGGGTGTGACGCTGGTCGTGTCGCCGCTGATTGCCCTGATGAAGGACCAAATCGACGCTCTCTCGGCTCGTGGCATTGCGGCTCAGCGGCTGGACTCGACGCTCTCGGCCGACGAGTACCGCGACGTCATGCAGCAGGTGCGCGACGGCGCGCTGCAACTGCTGTACGTCGCGCCGGAGCGGTTCCAGAACGAGCGGTTTCGCGAAGCGATTCAGCGGCTGCGAGTTTCGCTGTTCGCCGTCGATGAAGCCCATTGCATCTCGGAATGGGGCCACAACTTCCGGCCCGACTATCTGAAGCTTGTCGAGTTCGCCAGCCGTTGCCGGGCCGAGCGCGTGCTCGCTCTCACGGCCACCGCCACGCCGCAGGTCTTGGACGACATCTGCCGGGCCTTCGCCATCGAGCCGACCTGCGCGGTGCGCACCGGTTTCTATCGGCCCAATCTAAAGCTGCTCACGACGCCGGTCACGGCCGCGGCCCGCGACGAGCAGCTCATCGCCCGGCTTCGCGAGCGGCCGGCCGGACCGACGATCGTATACGTCACGCTCCAGCGGACCGCCGAGCAGGTCGCCGAGCGACTGGCCGCGGCCGGGTTTTCTGCCAGGCCCTACCATGCCGGCATGGAAGATGACCACCGCGCCGCCGTGCAAGATTGGTTCCTGGAAACGGCCCACGGCATTGTCGTGGCTACGATTGCATTCGGAATGGGAATCGACAAGGCGAACATCCGCTATGTCTATCACTACAACCTGCCCAAGAGCCTGGAAAACTACTCGCAGGAGATCGGCCGCGCCGGCCGCGATGGCGAGCCGGCCATCTGCGAAATGCTGGTATGCCTGGCCGACCTTGCGCCTCTGGAGAATTTTGCTTACGGCGATACTCCCACGCTGCCGGCCGTCCGCGGACTCGTCCAAGAGATTTTTGGATTGCCGCCGCACTTTGACGTGAGCTACCACGAGTTGTCAGCCCGCCACGATATTCGCGTGCTGGTCGTGCGGACGCTGCTGACGTATCTGGAGCTAGACGGCTACTTGGAAGGAGGCACTCCATTTTATTCCTCGTTCAAGTTCCAGGCGCTGAAACCATCGGCCGAAATCCTGGGCCATTTCGAGGGCGAGCGGCGGCAGTTCCTCGAGCAGGTCTTCCGCCAGGTCCACAAGGCGAAGACCTGGTTGCACATTGACGTCGATCAGGCGGCGCGGACGCTCAATGCCCCACGCGACCGCATTGTGCGGGCGCTCGACTATCTGGCGGAGCAGGGTTGGCTCGACCTCAAGGCCGAAGGGACACGCAACCAGTATCAGCGGCGGCGGATGCCGGCCGATCTGGAGGCGCTCGCCCGCTCGCTGCTCGAACGAACGGTCCAGCGGCAAGAGCGAGAGATCCATCGCCTCGGCGAAGTCCTGGAGCTGATCCGCCACAATGGTTGCCAGGTCGCGGCGCTGTGCCATCACTTCGGTGAAGCCCTCCGAGAGGCATGCGGCCACTGCTCCTGGTGCCTGGCCGGTGGAATGGCGGTTGAACTTTCCCAGCGGCCGGCTGCGGCCATCGACCAATCGAGGATCCGCCAGGCGCTCGCTCTCCGCCGCGAGCATCGCGATGCCTTGGCCGATGCCACCGCCGTTGCCCGGCTGTTATGCGGCGTCAGTTCGCCAAGCCTGGCGAAGGCAAAACTTTCGTCACATGTCCTGTTTGGCTCGCTGGCCGAAGTGCCGTTTGCCCAGGTGCTGGCCGCCTTGCAAGCCGCGGGTGCTTAAAATCGATTCCGGGCGTGGTTCGTCATAGCCATTAGCGGATAACCCTTCGTCAGGAGGCCGTGAATGCCAATGGACAAATCCTCAAATCAGCCGCCGCGGCGGCGCTGGGGCTTTCGCTTCAGCCTGGGGACGCTGATGGCGCTGATGCTGGCGGTCGCCATGTATTTCGCCGGCCGGGCCTCGGTGACCCATCGCTACGCCCTGGCGCCGGCATTGGCCGGTGATTGGCAAGCAAAACTGCCGGCCGGATTCGTCCAGCCGACGACGCTTCAGGATTTCGGCGAAGGGCGGTTTCAGCTGCGCTCGCAGGCCAGCATATTCAACGGTCTGTATGAATGGCGCAGGGGCCGGCTCGTCGCGGTTGAGCCCACAGACACGCGGATGATCGGCCTGGAATGGAAGTGGGACGGCACGAAGCTCACGCTCGTCGCCGAACCGAAGAACACGCCGACGGGATCGAGCTACGTGGGGACCGTGCTAACCGCCGCGCCGCCCAAAGCAGGGCCGTGAGGCTCACTTCTTCACGACGAAGGCCGGCAGCTTGAGTTCGTCCACCCAGGCTGCCAGGTAGTCGTCGATCTGCTCGGCGCAGCGGCGATAAAGGTCGATCGGACCACCGATCGGATCTGCCACGTCCGTCCGGCTGCGCGAAAGCACGTGCGTCCGCGGCTCGGCTTCGGGCCAGTGGGTCAGGATCGCATCGCGGTGGCTGCGGGTCATCGTCAGAATCA
>JAKEHX010000443.1 GCA_022614795.1 Planctomycetaceae bacterium
GATGCAGCGGGTCGTCCGGATCGAAGAAGAAATCGCCCAGCCCCAACGGCACGCTGTCGCCGCCGAGCGTCCGCGCCTTGCGCTGGGCAGCCGCTTCGATGTCCAGCGCGTCGTCCCCCAGGCACTTTTCCAGCGCCTCGCGCCACGCCGCGTCCTTCGACAGCGGGTGCTTGGGGTCCTGCGCCAGCCGCTTGATCGCGTACCGCAGCAGGTTGATGCCGTCGCGCGGCGAAAAATCGAGCTTCAGTTCGTGCGAATGCTGAAGAAAATCGACCGTCATCGCCAGCATCTGGGGCTCGGCCAGCGGCAGGTGATATTGCAAGATCGCCAGCTCATCCTGCCGGTTGGGAAAGCCCAGCGCCAGCGTCGGCTGCAAGCGGCTGGTGATGTAGTCGGGAATCTCGTAGGTCGATTCGTCCTGGTTCATCGTCACGGCGCAGCGAAAATCGCGATGGGCCGAGATTGTGATGCCCGCCACGATCGACTCGACATACCGCCGGTGATCCAAGAGCGGGGCCAGGCTGGCCCACGACTTTTCATTCATCCGGTTCCCTTCGTCGAGCAGGCACACGCCTCCCCGAATCATCGCCGTAACCAAAGGCGACGCGTGATAGGCGATCTTGCCGCTCTCGGCCAGGACCGGAGTCACCAGCAAATCCTCGGGCCGCGTATCGGCCGTGCACTGATAGATATAGAGCGGCCGGCCCAATAGCCTCGCCCCTGCCATGCCCAGGGCTGTCTTGCCGATCCCCGGCGCCCCCACCAGCCGCGGCGTCAGCGGGAGGTCGCTGTCGTTTACCACCAGCCAGCACGCCAAAAGCTGCCGCAGAATCTCCTCCTGGCCGATCCACCGCGACGCGTCGTCGTGCGGCTGGCTGAGGTGCAGGTGAACGCCGTCAATTTCAACTTGTCGCGGGTTCATTGGTATCGCAAAAGTCGCTTGGAGGAGTCGCTCGATCGCACTTGCAATCGTAATGGCCCCCTACAGCCGGTCCAAGCCGTGCAACCCCAACGCCACAAGGGGTGCGGTTGACGGCACGCGGATGCACTCCAGGCAAAGTCGGGCCGGACCACGCTGCACGTGACCTAGGCTTTCCCTGCGAGCAGCGCGCCTTGGCGCGCTTTGTGCGCTCGATCCTTCGCCTCCTGCCGATTTGACCGGCCATGAACCTGAAGCGACTTTGGTCCGACGAACCACTGCCGTTCTCCTTGCCGCAGTGGTTGGATTGGGGAATTGTTGCCGCGGTAGTGATCGCCTGCGGCGCAGTGCTGTCCAGCAATGTGGCCGATCCTGACCTCTGGGGTCACGTGCAGTATGGCCGCGACGCCCTTCGAAACGGCTTGTCGTGGACCACCACTTACTCGTACCTGGCCGAAGGCCACCCCTGGATCAACCACGAAATCCTGGCGGAATACGCCCTGGCGCTGGGCAATGACTTGGGCGGATCGCTGGGCCTGTTGCTCGGCAAGAGCCTCCTCGGACTGGCAATCGTGGGGTTGATTTTCTATCGCGCCTTTAGCCAGGGCGTGAAGCTGATTCCGGCGTGTGCCTCGGCCATTCTCGTCGCCTGGACGCTCGCCCCGCACTGGAGCCTGCGGCCGCAGCTCTTTTCCTTCGCCTTGTTCACTGGCCTCTTGGCCATCCTTTCGTATTGTTTTGAAGGTTGGGAAGGCCGCTGCCAGATGCAGCTTCCTTGGCTGGGCAAGCGCCTGCAAGGAAACGAAGGGGCGCCGCAGTCCCTCGAATATTCGAGCGAGCGGATGCGCCACTTGTGGCTCGTCCCCTTGCTGATCGTTGTTTGGACGAACACGCACGGCGCCTTCCTGGCGGGCCTGTGTGTCTATCTCGCCTACTTGGGCATCCGGACCGTCGAGGTCTATTCCCAGCGCGGCAGCGAAGCCGAAGGCCTGGTCCGCCGGTTCGGCCTGATGGCTGGCGCCGCGGTGCTGGCCACCCTGCTCAATCCTTATGGACCGAAGTTCCACCTCTGGCTGGCCCAGGACCTGTTGGTTCCACGGCCGGAGATCATGGAGTGGCGCGCCCCGAACCTGCTGAGCATGTCGAGCCTGTCGTTCGTGCTCATGCTGGCCGCGTGGATCGCCTGCCTGGTCTGCAGCCGCCGCCCGCGCGACATCACGCAGCAGGTTGTGATGGCCTTGATCGTCTGGCAGTCGCTTTTGCACCTGCGGCACATCGCCTTCTTCGCGATCGCGTTCGGCTGGTGGATGCCGGTCCATCTCGATTCGCTCTTCGAGCGGCTGGGCCTGGGCAAACGGTTCCAATCCGACGAAGAGCGGCTTTACGGCTGGGCGCCCCCCACCGATCCGGCGTTCACCGCTTCGCTGTCGACCGGGATGCAGCACATCTTCGGGCTGCTGCTTTTGTTCGCGCTTACGGTCGGCACAGGGCAAATCATCTTCCGGATGACGTCGCTGCGGGTGGAGCGCGACAGGTATCCCGCCGACGCGTTTTATTTCATCGCCCAGAAAAAACTGACGGGCAAGATGCTCTGCACGTTCAACTGGTCGCAGTATGCCATCGCCGCCTTCGGCCCGCGCCAGCCCGGCGACCCCGGCATCCTGGTCCAGGTCGACGGCCGCTGCCGCACCGGTTATTCGCAGGATATGCTCGACATGCATTTTGATTTCCTGCTCGGCCGCGACGATCCCAATCTGCGATATCGCGCGGCATCGAGCGGCCCGCTCGATCCGCTTCGCGCCCTCCATGCCGGCCGGCCCGACCTGGTGCTGGTCTCGCGCCTTCAGGAGCCCAGCGTCGCGGTGATGGAATCCCAGAAAGAGCACTGGTCGCTCCTCTATCAGGACGGCCTCGCGCAACTGTGGGGCCGCAAGACGAAATATGACGATCCCAAGAGCGCGTTCTACCTCAATCCCAAGCACCGCGAGATCGGCGAATTCTATCCGCGCGGATTTTTGCGCTGGCCCGCTCTGCCCACGTATCAGCCCGAACCGATCAACACCCTGGCGACTTCGACTCCCTGATCCGCAACATGCCGCATTCCGCTCCGAAAGACGCTGCTCGCGATCACTTTGCGGACATTCCCCAGCTGCTGGATGAACCCGCATCCTCGTCCGCCTGCTGCGTCGAAGCGCCCGCTGATGGCCCGCAGTTGCCGCCGCACACCTTCACCGACCCATCGAGCGAAGACACCATCGCCCGGGTCACGCAAACCCTCAGCCGGCTCGAAGAACTCGCCGAGCTGTTGACCCTCGAAGACGATTATCTCCCGGCCACGCTCGACTATGCCCTGCCGCGGAACTTCCGGCTGTCGATCGTGATTCCGGTCTATAACGAAGAGCAGACGATCGCCAGGCTGCTGGCCCGCGTGGCGGCCCTGCCGCTGGCCAAGGAGATCATCGTCATCGACGATTGCAGCACCGACGGCACGCGCCGCATCCTCCAGGCCCTCGACCGGGCCCGCGGCGTGCACGTGATCTTCAAGCCGGCGAACGAAGGCAAAGGGGCCGCCCTGCGGACCGGCTTCCGGCGGGCGTCGGGCGACGTCGTCGTCGTGCAGGATGCCGATCTTGAGTACGATCCGCGCGACATCGTGCCGCTGATCCGGCCGATCGTCGAAGGAACGGCCGACGTCGCCTACGGCTCGCGCTTTCTCGGCGCCAGGCCGCAAGACCCGTCGCTGATCCACCGCGTCGGCAACGGCCTGCTCACCTGGGCCTCGAACGTGACGACCGGCCTGGCGCTCACCGACATGGAGACTTGCTACAAGGCCTTCCGCCGCGACGCCCTCCGCGGCATCGAGATTCAGCAGAACCGCTTTGGATTCGAGCCCGAGGTGACAGCCAAGCTCGCCCGCCGCAAATGCCGCTTCTCCGAAGTGCCGATCACCTACGCCGCCCGGAGCTACGCCGAAGGAAAGAAGATCGGCGTCAAGGATCTCTTTAGCGCCCTGTGGTGCATCGCCCGGTATGGGGCGTGCGATTAGCCCGCCCAGGGGCATGCAGCGAAGTCGCGCCGGCAATATCAGGTCTTGGGTGGCTTTTTCCGGTTCGCTCTATTCTGGAGCACGACTGCAATCACAAGCAGCACCAGCGATTGCGGATTGATCGACACCTGAAACTGCTTCTCGTCGGTAGCGCCGATGACGCGGTTCCCCTTGATTCCTCGGCCAAGGAACATGATGGAGCCAATCGACCAGTGGTCCTTGCCGTTGCCCTTGTTGTAGGTCGGAGTGCGGGCATTTCGCTCTGCACAATGACCACGAGCTGCTGGCGAATCTGGCAACACGCGGGCCCACTACTTGCTGCTGAAGGAGCATTGCTCCATCACGAGTCGCCACTGGCCAGCGTGTTTCTCCCAGACCATGACACACCGCTGGTCATCCATGAAGGAAGTGCCCTCAAACGAGCCGGCACCCTGATAGCGGTGCCGCACCACGGCCGCCTCATGACCCACGGCACGGACAACCACCTCGCTGCGTGTGCCATGATCCAGCCGATAGCTCGGAGAACGGATGATCGCGAGGATCGCCTGACGATCGAGGGTCAACCCGCTCGGGGCAACGTAGATGTAGTCGTCGGCCGCGAGTCGATCCACGGTCGCGGAGTCCTTCTCCAGCCATGCCTGAAACCAGCGATCGCTCAGGCCATGCAACTCCGACAACATCCGCCGGTCCTCCTTCCCTCGCTGCGTTCACCACCCCCGGGCGATCTTCTTGGCGGCGACTCGACTTGCCGCTTCGGACGCCAATGAACCAGGACGGCGCCACGGGGATGTGGCCTACGGAGCCGTATCAAATTGAGCTTCTCGGTTTCGGTTGAATTCCAGCGACCATTGGTCGGAAACCGCATCGACTAGTGATCGCTGAACTCGGCGGTCGATCCACCAACCGACCGCCAATGCCACGACCACTGTCAACCAGAGCACGTCTCGAATTGTGAAGCGGAGCATACGTGGATTCCCCCACCCCCGTGAAGGCGATGCCCATGAATAATCGGAAGCCGTTCTCAAAACAGCCGGAGGACTTCGCCATCACTGATCGGAAACGGGCGTCCCAGCATGTCGTGAATCTCCGCTCGCGGCGAAATTCCGAGCGAACGAAAGATCGTGGCATGCACGTCAGCCGGTCCGCAGGGCTGAGTTTTGGGAAATGCTCCCGATGCATCACTGCTTCCGTAAACCTGTCCTCCCCGAACTCCCCCTCCCGCCAAGACCGCCGAATAGACGCTCGGGTAGTGATCGCGGCCCGCACTGCCGTTGATGCGAGGGGTCCGTCCGAAATCAGTCAACACAACTACCAATGTCTGGTCTAACGACCCGCGGTTCTCCAGGTCTGACAGCAGGGCAGAAACGCCTCGATCAAATACGGGGAGCAAGCGAGTCTTGAGACGGTTGAAATTGTCGCTATGCGTGTCCCACATGTCGCCCGCCCCGCCGTTCAAATCGCCCGCGGCACAGCAGACTTGGACCACTGGGACGCCGGCATCGGTAAGGCGCCGTGCCAGCAAAATGCTCTGGCCGCCGAGATGATCGCCGTACGACTGGCGGACCTTCGGATCTTCTCTCTCCAGGTTGTAGGCGTCCTTCACTGCCGAGCCAAGCATGATATCTCGGGCAAGTGACTGAAAATGGTGGAAGTTGTCGAAGTCCTGGGGATTGGCCGGCCGCTCCAATGAGGCCAGCAACTCGCTTCGAGAAGCAATCCGTGCAGGATCGCTGTCGTCCAAGTCAAGCACTTCTGCGCCGAGTGTCCGGGAAACTCCGCCAAACGGCTCGCCCCGCTTCGGGCGCATGATGATTGGATCGTACTTCACCCCCAACCACCCGCCGTACTCACCCGCCTGCAGCGTCTTGTTATCAACCATCGGATACGGAATCCGCACTGCGCCTGGCACACCCTGCGGCGACTTGCGGAGCTTCGAAACCACGGCAGGCAGTGACGGCCAATCGCTTGACAGCGGCGGAATGTTGCCTTCCCGAGGAGGTCGGTGACCGGTCAGGTTCCAATACATTCCGCGGCCATGCGCCGAGTCGTCATGGTGAATCGAGCGAATGATCGCCAGCTTCTCGGTCTGTTGAGCCAGCAGTGGCAGATGCTCACCGATGTGAATTCCGGGCGTCGCTGTAGAGATCGGTGAAAACTCGCCTCGCACCTCCGCCGGAGCGTCAGGTTTGGGGTCCCAGGTCTCCAGATGACTCATCCCGCCCCAGCAATACACGATGATGCAGGCCTTCGCCTTGCCTGTTGTCGAAGTGCTTGGCGCTGCCAAACTCTTCAGTTGCAGAAGTGCAGGCAACGAGAGGCCGCCCACGCCGACCGCCGACGCAAGTAGTCTGCGGCGCGAGAATTGCCGCACGAGTCGGCGAACAGGTGTCTGACGTGGGCCTGATTGCATGCTGGGTTGTGAATGACTATTGGTTCGCCTCAATCTTGATGTCGTTATAGCCGGACTTGTTCGACGAGGCCAGACTTTTTTCGGGAACCGTCCAACTCAAGCCTGAAACCCCCACAGCTTCGCCGCGTTGCGCCCCAGGATCTTCTCGCGGTCCTCAGCGGCGAGGAAAGGGATCTCCTTCCGCAACAGGTCGATCTCCTTGTCCAGCGGCGGGCGCTTGTAATGGGCGCGCGCGTCGCCCGGATAGCCAGTGCCGAATAGCAGCCGGTCCGGTCCGAATGCTTCATAGACGCGCTTGACGAAGGGATATGCGTCGGCGAATGGGTAGGTTTTCGATTTCGATACACTGCTCAGCTCCGACACCTTCACCCACACGTTTGGATATTTTGCCATCTCCATCAGCAGGCGGATCTGGGGCTCGGGATCGACTGCCGCCAGGTCGAGCTGGCTGAAGTGGTCGAGGATGATCCGCACGTCCGGATGCGCTTGGACCATTTTCTCCAGCTTTGGCAATTGCCGGGGCTTAATGAAAAAGTTGAAGATTGCCGACAGCTCCTCGGCCTTACGCCACAAGCGGTGGGATTCGTCCGCGCTCAGCCAGCCGTCGCCGCCGTGCATCCCCTCGGCGTAGTAGAGCGGGCTGAAGCGCATGCCAACGAGGCCGTGCTCCTTGATCCAGAACTCCAGCTTGTCGGCCACCTTGGGATCGGTCGGATCGATAAGGCCGTGGGCCCTCAGCCGGTCGGGATACCGCCGGACACATTCCGCGACGTAGCGGTTGTCCCAGCCGTGATAGATCACCTGCACCAGCACCGCGTGCGTGCAGCCGTGAGCGTCCATATCGTCGATCAACATCTGGAGCGTGCCCTCGTGCGGCGGCGTCTTGAAGTCGCGCTGGTAGGGATGCCCAAACGGATACCCCGCTGCTGCCTTCGCCCACACGTGCATATGCGTATCAATCACTGGCGCCGTCCGCCGCACTTCGGCCTGGACCAGCAAGTCTGCTTGCAGCACGCCGCTCGCCACCGCTGAACTAGCGGCAGTTGTCAGAAATTGACGGCGATTCATCATCGGCTCCATTAGTGCGGGCTGATTCCGCGATTCGAACTTCTTTGATCGCCTGGCGACTGACCGTCTCGTTGTATTGTCGCGGTGCCACTCCGACCGCCAGTAATGAATTCACCAGGTCGAGCGCACGGTTGCGCCGCGGCGAGTTTTGCGTCTGCATCGTCCCTTCCAGTACAGGGTGCGTCAATCAGAGAAGTCCGCGGCAGGGACGACCGAGGTTGACGTGGTGGACGCGAACGACCAGGTGCGGCCGCGGGTTTCTTCAGAAACGGCCGCCGCGCAAGGAAAATCTTCGCAGCGCGTGGCCGCGAATCGACGCCGGCGGCAATCTCCAGAAGAGAGCCGGTCCCGCCCCACGGATCCGGCCGCGGAGCGCCGTGAGCGGCACGTCGCCCGCCGGCATTCCACAATCCGCTGCCAGGAGAGATTCCCATGCGCTTCCCAATCGCCACGTTCATCCGTCGGGTCAGCAAGATCACGCTCACTGCCTTTTGTCTGGCAGCCTGGCTGGCCGCGGCCCAAGTCGCCCAGGCCGCCTATGGCGTCAGCGTCAACCAGGAAGGGGACACGCTGTACATCGTCGGCAACGAAAATGCCAATACGGTTTCGATCGTTGGGGCCGACGATGAGTTCGGCAAAGTCGGCGTCTACGTCGTCGATGTCCCCTGGGTTTACACGGGGGTCAACCACATCCACGTCGATCTCGGAGAAGGCGATAACTTCTTGGGTTTGGACCGCATCAACATCTTGGGGAACTTGACGGTCCTGACCGGCGACGGCAACGACGTGATGGACCTTGGCGGCTGGGGCTATGGCCCTAGCGCGATCGGTGGAGACGTTGCCATCGCGACCGCCGGGGGACGCGACAACGTGCGGATCGAAGACACGGTGGTCTATGCCAGCGTCACGATCGACACCGCCGAGGGAAGCGACTTTGTCCAGCTCGGCTACGACCACTTCTTTTTCTCGATCGGAGCCACTCCCGTGCCAGGCCGCACGATCGACGGCGATTCCTTCAGTGCCGAAGATTCCGGGCGGGACGATGAAGCGAGCGATTTGAGCATACGGACGGACGACGACCCGACCGATTTGAGTGCTTTGCCGGACGACGGCCCAGGCGACGGCGACGACGCGAGGCTCGTCCTGGCACTCATGTATGTCGCTGTTCCGTCCAACGTCTTCGACAGCCTGTTCATCTTCACCGGCGACGGGCGCGATCAGGTCGGAATCACCGGCGCGCGGATCGAGGTCGAAACGACGATCGAGCTCGGCAGCGCCGACGATCATCTCATTCTGGATGCCCCGAACGAGTTCTACGGCGACTTTACCGCCCGCGGCGAGCAGGGGTCGGACTATCTCTCCGAC
>JAKEHX010000048.1 GCA_022614795.1 Planctomycetaceae bacterium
CCTGGTATTCGTCGCGGGCCTCCTGGCTCGGCATTGGCGCGTGGGTAAACCAGTTCTTGGACTGTTCCAGCCGGACGAATTCATACTGGTAGCGGGCTGCCATGGATGGGACTCCTGACAAAGACTCGAAAGTTCGATGGAGGTTCGGTGGCAAAGTCCGTAGCTGAAGTCGCCAGACTTCAGGCGGGATTTCCTGAAGTCTGGCGACGTCTGGCGACTTCAGCTACGTGTTATGCCCTGCGATTCAGATCTTCCGCCTTAGCCGCGGCCAGCTGCTGTCGCTGGCTGTCGGTCAAGCTGGAAATGAAGGCATTTTCCCGCAGGGGCGGCCCGGAACTGAACTGCTCGCCGACGATCACGTCCGCCCAGAAGAAAATCCGGTCAGCCTCGGTGAAGCGGCCCGCCGTGCGGCACTCCAGCCAGGCCAGGCAATCGGCCAGGATGGGCACGCCCCTCCCATTGGTATTCGTCGCCAAATCAGCCAGCTTGAGTCCGGCCAGCTTGTCGCGGTCTCGCCCGCTGCCGTCGGCGAAATTCCAGGCAATTGGCCCCTGGTCGGGCCTCAGCAGATGGGCCGCGAAGGTCCCGCTCGCCGTAATCAGCTCCGCTGTGTAGTGGTTGGGAGTAATTCCGACTAGCAGCATGGGCCGCTGTGGATCGAGCGAAGCCGACAAAACCGCGGTCGCGGTCAATCCTCCCCGCCGCCCGTCCGGCGCCGCCGCCGTGATGATCCAGATTTCGCGATCGATGAGCCGGAAGACGCGACCGATTGCTTCCAGATCCATACGGCGCTTAGTGCGTTGGTTTGGGCGGGGTTCTGGGCTGTTCTTCGATCACTAGCGTACCGTCCTCCAATCGACAGCGGCACTGTAGCCCGTGGAGCATCATTCCAAGTTGATGCTGGACCGGCTGGTTGCGAAAGCGCATGGTCACCGGAGCCCTCACCAGGTAGTTGGGAAGTCTCGTCGTATCGATCACCAGTTTTCCCTCGACTTGTGACGACACGTATCCCAGCGCCTGCGGGAGTGGAGTCTCGACGAATTCCACCGAAATGGGCCGATTCCAAACATGGGCCAGCGCTGAGCCGGGTGTTGGCTTGATCTGGCCGACGCCAGTCGTGTCTCCCTCGTCAAAGCCCGCGGCACTGGTGAGCCACAAAGTGCCATAGCGGTAGTCACCGACCAGTCCGAGTGGCCCGAGAATCAGCGCCAGGCCTTCCACGAAGGGCGTCCCTTCCTGCACCCATAGCGAAACTGGCGTATCTACGTTCAATCCACGCATTTCCAATCGCCGAATGTCAATATGAATGGGAATCTCTTTTTTTCGGCGAGGAAGTCGATTCCATCCTTGAGAGGTGTTTCCACGAACTGGAATTCCGCGGTTGACATCAAGGCCTCGACGAACTTGGGGTCGGTCAACTGCCCATCGATCATACGTCGGGAAAGCCCCGGATCGAATTCGGGCGGAGCTGGTCCAACCAGCCGTCCGGCGGCGAAACTGGCCGAGCCTGTTAGTGCCCCGGAATCGTCGAACCACTCCCATTTGCCGTCGGGAACACCGTCGCTCCAGGAGGTTCGCTCCCTCACGTAAACGACTTGCGGCGGGTTGCGGCGTTCTTGTTGATAGTACCGCTCCCACGAGCCGTGCTTCCGGCCGTTCCGATATTCTCCTTGTTCGCGCAAGTGTCCGTCTCGAAACCACGTGGCCGACGGACCGTGGCGCTGGCCCTCCCGAAACTCGGTTTCAGAGATTTTGCGCCCCTCGTCGTCAAAGCCGGTCACCAGTCCGTGGCGAATTGTCTTGCCTCCCCAAAGGCGGCGAAGCGTCTCGTGTTCGCGCACAATGACCAACCGACGACTGACAATCCGCGGTGTCTGGGCCGGTGATTGCTGTATGTCACTGGGGAGCGACGCGGGGACCGTCCTAGTCGGTGGTACTGCAAAAGGGTCGCCGGGGGCCGCAAATGGATCAGAGCGCTCTTGTTCCGCGCGCCACTCCCCCCACAGCACGCGGCGGTCCATTCCGAGTGATATGTCTAGCCCCGTCCGCTCCACCACAAACGGCCGACGCCACCAATACCACGAGCCAATCGAAGCGAACGTTACGAGCGCCAGCAGGCTCGCCAGTCCGAAGCGGGGGCGAAATAAAGACCATTTCGATCGGTTCGTTGCTGATGGACTTGCCATGGCCAGCCTTTCGCGTCTCTGCCCGTCCTGCATTTTCCCAGGCGAGACTCGTCCGTCAATCTAAACTCCCCAAGGACCGGGGGGAGGACGATTGAATCCCGCCACGGGTGAATCGGGAACTTCTCTCCCTCAAATCCCGTCCAAGCTTCCGCAGGTTGAACTTCCGGCAAAATTGTGGCAATTTCCACAGGCCGTAATTAGACTGACCGTAGTTCGTCGGAAACTCCAGGCACATACTCTGCATTCACCCGTCCCCAGAGGGGCTTTGCCGTGAAGTCTTGCGCTCATCGTCATTCTTCAGGCCCGCATCGTAATCGAATGGCTCGTAACGACATGCGGAACAGAGATGTAATGCGGGCGAAGTGCCGCTCGCGACGGATGTTCTTCGAGACGCTCGAGTCGCGTCAGATGCTGACGGTGGTCCCCATCGAAGGAACGCCGTTTTGGGACTTTCCGGGAAACTATCTTCCGCCACAGTCGTATCAATCGAGTTCAAACGCTGGTTTTCTGTCTGGTCCTGCTGCCGGAGACCCGCTGACGGTCGCCCTGAATTATCTCCAGCAGAATGCGGCCGGTTACGGCTTGACGCCCAACGATCTGACCGACTTCAACATCACGAGTCAGTACGCGTCGCCCGACCTTGGGGTCACGCATATTTATCTGGAGCAGACGTATAACGAACTGCCCGTCGCTAATGCGAATATCAACATCAACGTGATGACCGACGGGCGAATTCTGACTGCCGGCTCGAACTTCATACGTGGCATTTCGCAGTTGGAGCAAGAGATCGCTCCCAATATGAGCCCCGAAGATGCGGTGTTTCGCTTCGCGGATGCATTGGGTATTTCGCCCGACAACGTCCAGATTGTTTCCCCCCCGAGCGGACTGAACCAGCATACGGTCATCAGCGCCCCAAGCGTCTCGTTCGATCCAATCGACGTCGAATTACACTACGTACCGTCGCCTGGAGGCGGCGTGGAATTGGCGTGGGAGATCATCGCCCGCCCGCCCGGAATGACCAACTGGTTCGACGTCAGCATCGCGGCTTCAGGTTTTCGCGAGGGCAGCGTCATTCGGGTGGCGGATTGGGTTGCCAACGCCTCCTACAACGTCTTCCCAACCTCCGTTCAGGATCCGGTTTTCGGCTCTCGTTCAATTGTCGTCGATCCTTGGAGCCCGACGGCTTCACCCTTTGGCTGGCACGACGGCAACGGGACGCTCGCGCCGGATTTCACCGACACGCGGGGAAACAATGTCTTTGCCCAGGAGGACCGCTTGGGCGTCGGGTTTTTCCAGCTTGGACTTCCCGGCGGCTTTCGCCCGCAGGGGGGCCCCGCGCTGAATTTCAATTTCCCCATCGACTTTCAGCAGAATCCCCAGACATACGAGTCCGCGGCCATCACCAACTTATTCTACTGGAATAACATCGCCCACGACGTTTCCTTCAACCACGGGTTTACCGAGGATGCCGGCAATTTCCAGTTGTTTAACTACACGGGCACTGGATTGGCCAACGACCCGGTGATGGCCTACAACCAGGAGGCGTTCGATCTCGGCCTTCGCAACAACGCCTTCATGGGCACGCCACCCGACGGACTACGGCCGACCATGGGCATGTTCCTGTTCGATAGTACTTTTTCTGGTGCGAACCTCATTCCGCTGCGGGACGGCTCTCTGGACGGCACGATTATCGCGCACGAGTACACGCACGGCATTTCCAACCGCCTGACAGGCGGTCCGGCCAACGCCAATGCCCTGCAAGCCCTGCAAAGCGGCGGCATGGGGGAAGGGTGGAGCGACTGGTTTGCCCTGGTGCTCACGGCCAAGGCCAACCATACCAAAAACACGCCGCGGGGAACCGGACTGTGGGTCAACGGTGAGGATCGCTTTGGGGAGGGCATCCGCCGCTTCCCGTACAGCTTTGACATGTCGATCAATCCTCACACGCTCAATAGCTTCAACGGCGACAACTTCCCGCAGCAGAACAACAGCGAAGTCCATAACGCCGGTGAAATCTGGTGTCAGGTGCTGTGGGACCTGACTTGGATACTGATCGAAAAGTACGGCTTCAGCTCGAACCTGAATCACCACACTGGCGGCCAAAACGTCGCCATGGACCTGGTCCTGGGAGGCATGAAGCTCCAGCCGGTCAATCCCTCTTTCATCGAAGCCCGCGACGCAATCATTGCAGCCGATCAGGCCCTGACGGGGGGCCAGAACTTCGTGGAACTCTGGACCGCGTTCGCCCGTCGCGGATTCGGGGCCTCGGCCAGCTCTGGTCCGAACTCCAATTCGGTCGAGGTTTCAGCCACATTCGACTTGCCGCCGCTCCCAGTCGGGGGCACAGTCTTCGAAGATAACGACGGCGATGGCGTACACGACGCCAACGAAGGACCGCTGGCCGGATGGACCGTCTTTAACGACGCGAACAACAATAGATTCCTCGATCCGGGCGAACCCAGGGTCGTCACCGGGGCCGATGGAACCTACAGCATTCCGGTCCCCGCAGGAACAACCGCCCACATCCGCGAGATAGTGATGCCGGGTTGGCGCCTGACGGCGCCATCCAGCGGCGTCTTCAACATCAATGTGGCCCTGGGGCAAAGCCTGACCAATTTCAACTTCCTCAACCAGAATCTGTCCACCGGCGGCATCCGGGGAGCGAAGTTTAACGATCTCGACGGCAACGGCACACGCGACCCGGGCGAACCAGGGATCCAGGGCGTATTCATTTACGTCGATCTCAATAAGGACGGTCGCATCGGCATCCTCGAGCCCTCCGCGAGAACCGATGCCAACGGCAACTACTTCATTTCGAACGTCAGGGTCGGCAATGATTACCACGTCCGCGAAGTTGTCAGGCCCGGCCTCGTTCAGACCTTCCCCGATCCAACTGATCCAGCTACTCTCGGCGGCGCTCACATCGACGTCGACGTCGTCTCGGGCGTCACTACGACGGGAATCAACTTCGGCAACCAGATCGTGCTCGACTTCGGCGACGCGCCCGCCACCTACGGCACCCTGCTTGCCAACAATGGCCCGCGGCACGGCATGCTCGCCGGATTCGGCTTGACGCTGACTCCCGGCACAGCGACCGGCGTCATCGACGCGGAACCTAACGGCCTGCCTCATCCCAGCGCCCTGGGCGACGACTCCACCGGCGTCGACGACGAGAACGGCGTGTTGTTCCCGGCCGGCCTGGTGCCCGGCTCGATCGGCGAGGTGGTGGTCGGCGCTCGCACGACCGGCTTTTCTCCGGCATTCCTCCACGCCTGGGTCGATTTCAACCGCAACGGCGTCTTCGACGCCAGCGAAAAGCTGGTCTTTATCCAAGTCGACGGGCAGACCACCAACACTCCCGAGCCGCAGCTGGGCCACGGGGTGCATACGCTCCGCTTCCGCGTGCCCGCCGGCGCGTCGCTGGGATCGACATTCGCCCGCTTCCGCTTTGCGCTCGAGCGCGGGCTGGGCCCGCTGGGAGCCGCATCAGCCGGCGAGGTCGAAGATCACTCGACCAACCTCCTCCAGGACCAGGCCATCGCCGTTAACGACTTCTTCCCCGACCGCACCCGCGTGCCTCCGGATGAGTTCATCAAGCTCAACAGCGACTTCACCGATCCCGGCAACTCGCTCGACGTTTTGCGCAACGACTTCGGCACTTCGACGGACCCGACGCCGGAGATCGTGGCCGCCAACTTCACCGGCCCAGGCCAGACGCTGACGACTACGGCCGGCGGCACCGTCAAGTTCATCAGCCCAACGGCCCCGCTGCAATACAAGCCCGCGCTGGGCCACACTGGCCTGGATTCCTTCCAATACCAGGTCACCGCGGGAGGATCGACGTCGCCGTTTGCGACGGTGACGATCAACGTCTCGCCGTCGGATCCGATCGCGGTCGACGACATCATCCGCATCGATCCGGGTGCGGGGACGCTCGAGCTGCCGCCTCCTCCTCTGGGGGTCCGCGACAACGACCTGGCTGCGGCGAACCAGCCGATCTTCATCGTCGGCCAGCCCACTCCGCTGAGCGCTACGATTCCCACGGGCCTGACGCTCACGACCAATGCCACCAACACCAACCTGGTGCTCACTCGCCAGGCTGGTTCCGCCGCCGCGACCTTCCAAGGGACGGTGCGCTTTACCTACACAATCGACGACGTGGGGGATCCGAGCACCGCTCCGTCCTCCGCCATCGTGACGATCCAGATTACGCCCAGCGACACCACTCCCGCGGCCAGCCACCTGGCGATCTTCAAGACGCAGTATCTCGATGCGAACTTGAACCCCACTTCGATCATCGACCTCGACCTCAGCGACATCTTCTGGGTCGAGTTGCTCGTGACGGACCCTCCAGGCGGCACCCCCGAGACGGTCGGCGTCGACGCGGCCTACGTCGACATGATCATCAAGGAAATCCAGAAGGACAATCCGCTCCTGCCGCTGGTCGTGCCGGTGCTCAATGCCGCCCAAACGAACTTTGTGATCCAGTTCGAACCGGCCTATTCAGCGCTCCAGCGGACCGACGCCAGTTTCTCGGTGCCGAGCACCCTTCAGGAGATCGGCGCGACTCGCGGTTCACCGAATCCCACCGGCAATGCCCCCGACGTGAAAGTCATGCGGGTGCAATTCCGTGCCTTGGGCGGGGGCATCGTCCGCGTCCAAGCCGATCACGCCGATTCGATCGGCCTGCCCATTGCGCTTGCGATTCCATTTGTTCCTCCGGAACTCCCGCCCAATCCGCTGGCAATCAGCGACGACCAGGTTTTCATTCAACCGGCTGGCAACCTCACGATCCTTCCTGCTGGCAGCCCCGAAGGAGAATTCACCAATCACCGAAACCAGTTCGACGTCAATGCCGACGACGTCGTGAACCAGCTCGATATCCTGCTTTTGATCAACGACCTCACGCAGAACGGCCCGCGCCCGCTGAATCAGTTCCTCATCGCCCTGGATGGGATTCTGCCGGCAGGTTACCTCGATGTGAACATCGACGCCCACGTCAACATCATGGACATCCTCAATATCGTGAACCACCTCACCGCCAATTCCGCCAGCGCACAGTCTGGCAGCGGCGGATCGGGCGAGGGGGAGGGCGAAGGCGCCGGCGTGTCGCCGGGTGCGGCCTTCGCGGCCCGCAGCAGCATTGCTCCTGCACCTGCCGAGCCCGATGTCGGCGATCCGCTGGGCGTGATGGTCAACCTGCTCGCTGGGGAGCAAGCGCAGGATGAGCCCGCGCAGGATGAGCCCGCGCAGGCCGGCGGCGCAGATTCGGACGAGTCGCTAACGTCGCCGTCCACGGCCCCGATCGAAGTGGCGCTTTCCGATAGCGCGGGGGCCTTTGCCGACACCGCCATCGACACTAGCGAATCGGAAGCGGTCGATACGGCCGCTGCCGACGAGTTGTTCGCCGACCTGGCGGTTATTGGCAACCAGCTCAAGCGGATTCGTCTGGCGCGGTAAGAGGCTGTTTCAAAACACGTAGCTGAAGTCGCCAGACTTCAGGAAATCCCGCCTGAACTCTGGCGCGTTTCAGCTACCGCCCGCCGTTGGGTATAGTAGGGGCTCCCACTTCAGGAGCCCGCCTATGCTTGCCCGCCGACTGTTCGGTCTTTTGCTCCCTGCCCTCGCCCTAGTCGTAACCGCCGCCGCGCCCGCCAGCGCAGGTGATTGGCTCCAGTGGCGCGGCCCGCTTGGCACCGGAATCTCCGACGAGAAGAACGTTCCCACCACGTGGACTGCCACGGAGAACGTCAAGTGGAAGGTCCCGCTCGACGTCGGACAGCGGGTCTTCATCACGCATTCTCCCGCCAAGACAAAATTGCGCGGGCTGCGGGCCTTTGAACGAGCGACCGGCGAGCTGGCCTGGAAGCACGAAGTCGAATACGCCGACAATGAACCTAGCCACGGCACCAACCCGTTCTGCTCGGCCTCGCCGGCTAGCGACGGCCAGCGGATCGTCGCCTGGTACGGCTCGGCGGGGCTGTTCTGCTACGACCTGGAAGGCAAAGTTCTGTGGCAGAAGGACTTGGGCAAAGTCGAGCACATCTGGGGTTACGGCAGCAGCCCGGTGTTCGCCGGCGAGCTGGTGATCCTGCAATATGGGCCGGGGCTCAACACATTCGTGGCCGCCTTCGACAAAACGTCGGGGGACGAGGTCTGGCGGAAGGAATATCCGCTTCAGAAATCGGCAACAGCTGAAGAATATCGCGGCTCGTGGAGCACGCCGGTCCTGTACCAGTCGGGCGGCCGGACGCTCATGCTCCTGAGCTTGCCCGAGAAGTTCCGGGCGGTCGATCCTGCCAGCGGCGAGGAAGTCTGGACGTGCGACGGCCCGAGCAAGCTCGTCTATACGTCGCCCCTCGTGGCCGGCGAGATCCTGATCACGATGTGCGGCTATGGCGGGCCCGCACTGGCCGTCAAGCCAGCGGGCACCGGCGACCAGACGGCCAATCGCCTGTGGCTGCACCCGCGCAATCCGCAGCGCGTCGGCTCCGGCGTGGTGGTGGGCGGCCACATTTACATCCGCAATGAGAAGGGGGCCTGGTGCCTCGACGCCAAGACCGGCGAGCGCAAGTGGCAGGACGAGCTGGGTGGCGGCGAAAGCTGGAGCTCGATGTCGTACGTGGACGGCCGGCTCTACACGATCAACACGGCCGGCACGACATTTGTCCTCGAGCCGACACCCGAGTCGTGCAAGGTCATTGCCGAGAACAAGCTCGGCGAAACGACGCGCGGCTCGCACGCTTTCTCGAATGGGCAGATCTTCGTTCGGACGTACCAGAACCTGTATTGCATCGAGGCGAAGTGACGCATCGATCCAAGCCCGAATTGCTCGCCCCGGCCGGCGATCGCGACTGTATCCGCGCGGCGATTGAGAACGGCGCGGACGCGGTCTATTTCGGCCTGGATAGCGGCTTCAACGCGCGGGCCCGGGCGAAGAATTTCGCGCCCGCCGAGCTGCCCGAGATCATGGCCGAGCTGCACGGCCGCGGCCTGGCCGGCTACGTCACGCTCAACACGCTGATCTTTCCCAGCGAGCTGCCCGAGGTCGAAACGCACGTCCGCGAGGTGGCGGCAGCCGGCGTCGATGCGGTGCTCGTGCAGGATTTGGGCCTGGTGCGGCTCATACGGGCGATCTGCCCCGATTTGCCGATACATGCCAGCACGCAGATGACGCTCACCAGCAGCCAGTCGATTGCGGCGGCCCAGGAGCTGGGCGCCAGCCGCGTAGTGCTGGCCCGCGAGTGCAGCCTGGACGAAATCCACCGCATTGGCCGCGAGACGACGATGCCGCTGGAGGTTTTTGTGCACGGGGCGCTGTGCGTGGCCTATTCGGGGCAGTGCCTGACCAGCGAGTCGCTCGGCGGCCGCAGCGCCAACCGGGGCCAGTGCGCGCAGGCCTGCCGCCTGCCCTATGACCTTGTGTGCGACGGCCGCGACGTCGATCTGGGCGAGCAGAAATACCTCTTGAGTCCGCAGGACCTGGCGGCTTTTGACCTGATTCCGCAGCTCATCGAAGCGGGCGTGTGCAGCTTCAAGATCGAGGGACGGCTGAAGACGCCGGAGTACGTCGCGAATATCGTGCGGCATTACCGGCAGGCGATCGATGCGGCCTGGGCGGGCCGGCCCGCCGAGTTCTCGCCCCGCGACGTGGAAGAGATGGAGCTGTCGTTTTCGCGCGGTTTCTCGCCAGGCTGGCTTCAGGGCTGCGATCACAAGATGCTCGTGCCGGCCCTCAGCTCGTCAAAGCGCGGCGTGCTGCTGGGGCACGTCACCGCCGTACGGCGGGAGCGCGTGGTGGTTCAACTACGTAGTCCCACACTCCGTGTGGGACAGACGAATGCAAACGGCCCGCTCCCAGACCAGGCCCACACGGAGTGTGGGCCTACGATCAAACGTGGCGACGGCGTGTCGTTCGACTGCGGCCAGCCGGTCGACGATCCGCAGGGGGGCCGTGTGTATGAGGTGTTTCAGAACGGCCGCTTGTTGACCGAGCCCGCGACGAGTGGGGTGGTCGAACTCGCCTTCGCGCACGGAGCGCTGACCTGGAGCGAGATTCGTCCCGGCCAGCGCGTGTGGAAGACCGACGATCCCGAGCTGACCAGCCGCTTGCGGAAGACGTTCACCGGGACTGTGCCGCAGAGGCGGACGGTGGTTCACCTGGCCATTCGGGCCGCACCCGGCCAGCTGCTGGAGGTCTCAGCTACGACCGAAAGCGGCGTGTCATGCGTACTATCATCCGCGCAGGCGTGCGAGCTTGCCCGCAAACATCCCCTCACGGAAGAAACGCTTAGCGAGCAGCTGGGCCGGCTGGGAGCTACGCCCTTTGAGCTGCGGTCGGTGACGGCGGAGATCGTTGGCCGGCCGATGCTGCCCCTGAGCGTGCTGGGGAAGCTGCGGCATGCGCTCGTGGCACGGCTGACCGAGTTGTCGCAGGCGCTGCCGACACGTGTCATTGCGGAAGAGCGAGTGCTGCCCAAGTTGCGAACTCCGGAAGACACGCCCAGGCAAGCGTGGGACGTGGCACCCTCAAAACCACGGCTGTGGGTTCTGTGCCGGTCGCTTGCGCAGCTGCGCGAGGTGCTGGCAGCCGGAATGCGATTGGTTTATGTCGATTTTCAGGACATCCGCGAGTATCGCGAAGCTGTGAGCGAGGGGCACGCGGCGGGAGCGGAAACCTGGCTGGCGACGCCGCGGATTCAAAAGCCGGACGAGATGGGCATTTTTCACGCGCTGGCCAAGCACGGGGCCAAGGGCATCCTGGCGCGCAACATGGGCGGGCTGCGGTTTTATCGCGAACATGGGATTCGCGCGATTGCCGATTTCTCACTGAACTGTGCCAACGACCTGACGGCTCGTTACTTGCGCGAACAAGGGGCTGAGCGGGTGACGGCTTCCTACGACCTCAATCGCGAGCAGCTTTTCGACCTCGTCGCGGCGAGCAATCCCGCGTGGGTGGAAGTCGTCGTGCACCAGCACATGCCGATGTTCCACATGGAGCACTGCGTGTTTTGCGCGGTCCTTTCGCCGGGGACGAACAAGACCAACTGCGGCCGGCCCTGCGACACGCACCAGGTGAAGCTTCGCGACCGGATCGGCATGGAGCATCCGCTGGTGGCCGACGTCGGCTGCCGCAATACGCTGTTCAACGCGGTGCCGCAGAGTGCCGCCGAAGCGGTTCCGCAACTGCTTGCCGCGGGCGTGCGGAATTTCCGGGTCGAGCTGCTGGACGCCGCAGGACATGCCTTACTCGACGTGCTCGATCTTTATCGGCGCCTCTTGGCGGGGGTGGTCACCGCCAAAGAAGTCTGGAGCAAACTTCAGGCAAGCAACCGCGTCGGCGTCACCCGCGGCACGCTCGAAGAGCGGCGGAACCCACTGGCGATTCTTTAATTGCAGAGTGCGGAGTCCGGAATGCGGAGTGCGGAATAGTGTGCTGCCAGTGGGTCGATCGGAGCATTGACTGGTACTGAGTACGGAGTACTGAAGTACGGAGTACAATCGGGCGATTCCAAATTCGCCAATTTCGATCCAGAACCCCGAACCCTGAACCCTCTATGACGCCACATAATGTTGCCATCGCCTTTGCCGTTCTGATCGCCGCCACTGCTGCCGCTCAAGAGAAGAATTTCACCACGCACCAGCCGCGGCGCTTGCCCGGCATGCAGGCCGGCGGGCAGGTTCTCTTGCCCACGCAGTGGTCGCTGGACCCGGCTGGCAAGCAGCTCAAGGTGGGCGACTTTCCGGTCAATATCGCCCTGCACCCCAAGGAACCGCTGGCCGCGGTGCTGCACGCGGGCTATGGCGAGCACGAGATCGTGCTGGTCGATTTGAAGGAATATCGCATCATTTCGCGGGCAGCGATTCCTGAGACGTTTGTGGGGCTCGTGTTCTCCCCCGACGGCTCGCAGCTCTTTGCCAGCGGAGCCGAGAAGGAGATCGTCCACCAATTCGCTCACCGCGGCGGCTACCTGACCGATCACCGCGAGATTCGCATCGCCAAGATCGAGGAGAAGTTCGTCCCCGCCGGCTTGTCGGTCAGTGCCGACGGCAAGCGTCTGTTCGTCGCCTGCGCGTGGGGACATACGCTGTGCACGGTGCCGCTGGCCGATCCGACCAACCTCGAACATCTCAAGCTCGAGCAAGACAGCTATCCCTACACCACGCTCCAGTCAGCCGACGGGAAGCGGCTGTATGTCAGCCTTTGGGGCGGTTCGGCGGTGCAGGTGCTTAATCAAGAGACGCTGGCGTTCGAGGGTCGCTGGGCCACGCCATCGCACCCCACCGAAATGCTCCTCTCGCCAGACGGCTTGCTGCTGTACGTCGCCTGCGCCAACAGCACGAGCGTCGCGGTCATCGATACGGCGACGGGCAAGTCGCTGGAGATGCTCACGACGGCCCTCTACGCCAAGGCCGACAACGGCAGTACTCCCAGCAGCTTGGCCCTCTCGCCCGACGGCAAGGTGCTGTTTGTCGTCAACTCGGACAACAACAACGTCGCGGTGATCGACGTGTCCGAGCGGGGTCGCAGCCGCTCGCTGGGATTCATTCCTGTGGGCTGGTATCCGACTTGCGTCCGGTATAGCGCGATGGACAACAAGCTCTATGTCGCCAACGGCAAGGGGCTGATGCCTAAGGCCAACCGCCAGGGCCCCAACCCGCTTCAGCCACCGCCGCGGACACTCCAGGAGTACATCGGCGGCCTGTTCCAGGGGACGCTGGCGCAGATTGAGACGCCGTCGCCGGGCCAGATGGCCAAATACACGCGGACGGCTTTTGCGTGCAGCCCCTTGCGCGAGGACAAGCAGCCGGTGACCAAACCGCGCGAGGCGGGCAATCCCGTTCCGGCCAAGGTGGGGGACGCCAGCCCGATCAAGCATTGCATCTACATCATCAAAGAAAACCGGACCTACGATCAGGTGTTTGGCGATCTGCCGCAGGGCAACGGCGACGCATCTCTGTGCATTTTTCCCGAGCGGGTGACACCGAACCACCACGCACTGGCGAAACAGTTCGTGCTCCTCGACAACTTCTATGTCGAAAGCGAGGTGAGCGCCGACGGCCACGAGTGGAGCATGGCGGCTTACGCGACCGATTTCGTCGAGAAGGTCTGGCCGCTGAACTATCGGGGCAGCCCGGAAAAGAAGCTGGGCTATACGTCGGAGGGGAGCTACCGGATCGCCGAGCCGTCGAGCGGCTACATCTGGGACCGCTGCGTGGAGGCAGGCGTCACGTATCGCAGCTACGGCGAGTTCGTTTCCAACCCGTCAATGCCGGGCCAGCCGCGAAAGGCCCGCGTCAAGGCGCTGGAAGGGCATTTCGATCCGGAGTTTCAGGGATTTGACATGGACTACTCCGACCAGAAGCGGGCCGACCGGTTCATCCAGGAATTGGCCCGCTTCGAACGCGAGGGGGAAATGCCGCGGCTGATTATCCTGCGCCTGCCGAATGACCACACGTACGGCACGACGCCCGGCAAGCACACGCCGACGGCCATGGTGGCTGACAACGACCTGGCGTTGGGCCGGGTGATCGAGGCGCTGAGCCAGAGCAAGTTCTGGAAGGACACCGCGGTGTTCATCGTGGAGGACGACGCTCAAAACGGCTCGGACCACGTCGATGCCCACCGGACGGTCGCCTTCGTCATCAGCCCGTACACGAAGCGGGGCTTCGTCGATTCGAGCATGTACAGCACGGCCAGCATGCTGCGGACGATCGAGCTGATCCTGGGCCTGAAGCCGATGACGCAATTCGACGCGGCAGCGCTGC